>LFRV01000081.1 GCA_001512485.1 Clostridiales bacterium DTU069
CCTGAAATGATAACCCATGATAAGAAGTGTGGAAGATATATAAAAGTTTGAACTACCCTTTTAAAGATCATATTTCTCATTTCATTAAGTAATAATGCGAAAATAACAGGTACAAAAAACGTGAACACAATTCTGCCAAAACTTATAGTTAAAGTATTAATCACAACATTCTGAAATGCTTCAGGCCCAAACAAAGTTTTAAAATTCTGAAGACCAACCCAGGGACTTTTCAAGATCCCTTCTCTATAGCGAAAGTCCTTAAATGCCAGCAACAAGCCATATATCGGCAGGTATTTAAAAATAATGAATATTGCAACCATAGGTAAAGCCATTATATATAGATAGCGATGATGAACAATTTTGTCCCATAATGTTACTTTTCTACGGTTCTGATTATTTGACAAAAACTTTTTATGTGTCGTATTTAACTGCATACTTTTAACCTTTCATTTAAAATTGAACGGTGTTAAAAACCTTAAAAATATTATTGGGTTAACATCTCTGTCAATTTTAGCTTAAAGATAAATATTATTTCTCTTGGTTTATAGTTTACATTATATCTACTGTTTTTTTATATTAACAGGAATATTTTTGGCTGATATGGGGTAATTTTTTAGATACTCGTTCGTTCCATCGGACAATAGACTAAGCGAACGATTGCTTCGAATCTATAAACGAAAACAAAAACAAGTCACGGCATTATGAAGCTTTGATAGTATCGACTATCTTTGCCGCAATATGAGCATGATAGATTTGATACGCGCAGAAAGTGAAAACCTCTATGTGAATATAGCAGAAATATTTAACAAGTATCGGCGACATTCAAAAAAAATCCAGATGTCGGCATTTTAGGCTAATTCATTGGGTTAGGGTGTGAACTGTAACAAAACAAATCGCTAAGTATATTTTTGCGCGAAATATAAAGACAATTTATTCCTGGTATAGTATAATTAAGGCATCCATAAACTAGGTTGAGGTGGTATTATGTTAATCCTATTCTTAATACTGATCATGTTAACCTGGTTTTTAATGGAGCTTGCAAGACGTATCTATCATATAGTTTATCTTGTCCGGATCAGCCTGCTTTTCGATTCGATTAACAGCAAAGAAGACCTTTTGTTTCTAAGAAAAAGGGATTTTGAATACGTTGTAGCCGAAATTTTCAAAAGAAGCGGCTACCGTGTCCGCATGTCCGACCATTTCGGTGAAGGCGGAACGGGCATAATCCTCAACGATATTTTATATGTACAGGCGCGAAAAGAGCGTTATCAACACCTGATGGAAATAGAACAGGCGAAAAAACTAGCAAAGCATATGCGTGAAAACGGGATCTACAGGGGCATGTTGATTACCCTCGGGGATTTTAAAAACAACACAAAAAATTTCTGCCATCTAAATGTAATAAAATGCATCAACGGTAACCAACTGCTGCAAATGTGCAAGGATGTACAAAGTTCCGGTATTCTGCCGTTATTTGTACGGTTCTGACAACACTCTCTCTGTATATTTCACAGGTTATCAAGTTTTTTTATCCTGTATCCTTATTTTTTTAAGGAATCAAAATTTCGCTGCGCACTATGTCAATAACGGAGTTTTCTTCGCTAAATACAGGTTTAATCCGCAGCCTATAATGTATTTCCGCATCCGAAAGCCTGTATTTTTCAAGCAGTTCCGGCCCGCAGCTCGCCGAACCCACGCCGCTCATCTTGTAATCCAAATGCACAATCGTTTCCTTTCTCGGCTTTAGTTCATGGTTGTGCTGTGCGTTTGTGAGATCCTCCGGTGTAAAATGGGAAGCGTTGAATGAAAAATCATCAATGCCGATAAAAAGCAGCCCCATCCCCTGCGGGTTCGAAATGAGCGCCCATTCGGTCGAATAATGGCTGCCGTTTTCCTGCGGCATTATGTAGTCTTCATGCATCTGTGACACTGTTGCTGAGAACCTCGATTTATACGTACTCTGCCTTTTGTCAATATAACTCTCATGAGGCCCGTAACCGAAATACTCGACGAACTCATTTCCGGGCGGCATTACGAAACGCAGGCCGAATCTTGGAAGATACGGAACTCCTTTCCTGACATCACAGCGTGTTTCAAACAGGATATCGCCGCTTCCGAACACAAGCCATTTAAAATCACCTTTTACTATGGGCTTTTTCGAGAAGCCGCCCAATGAAAAACTACCCGAAATTGAAACGCACCCGTCACATACGCTTTCGTAACTGACCGAATATATATGCATCATAATCCTGTTGTATCCTTCGGCTTCCCATTTGATCCTGATATTCCGGTCGTTGTCCGTCGGCGCCCTCCACAGAGTAAACCTCGGCTGTTCACTGATAAGTTTTACGCCGTTATATTCGATTGAGTTGAACATCCCCGTCGTCATATCAATTGCATATTTAAAGTTTGTACCGTTAATGACCAGCGAATACCCTGATTTCGAAACAATCAAAGGATCCATCCGTGATGCGTTTATCTTTTTCTTCCCGCACCCGCCCGCAGGAATCTCAAACTGGAACCGCGCGAGCGTGTGACCCCTGTCCGCCCATGCCGTTTCCCTTTTCAGCGTGTACCAAACAATCAGAAAACACCTACCGGGCAGCGTGCCGCAGTCGGGCAGCGGTAAAGTTACAATACATGATTCATGCGGTTTAAGATTGATATCATAAACAGCGCCGCCGTCGACAAACTCGCCGTCACATTCAACTTTCCAGTTCAACACGACATTAGAGAAATCGCAAAAATCATACAGGTTTTTAACTATGATTCTTCCGGCCTTCAAATCATCAGCTTCCGTTTTGATCGGCGCGATTACCTGTTTCAGCTCCAGCAGCCCTGCATGCGGTCTCCTGTCGGGATATACAAGCCCATCTATGCAGAAATTGCCGTCATTCGGTTCATCCCCAAAATCCCCGCCGTAGGCATAGAACTCCGTTCCGTCCTGTGTACGGGTTTTTATACCGTGATCTTTCCATTCCCAGACAAAGGCACCGAAAAGCCGTTTATAATCATAAATCAGCTCCCAGTAATCCTTTAAATCGCCGGGGCCGTTCCCCATAGCATGACTGTATTCGCAAAGAACAACCGGCCTGTTTTCACCAGGTATTTTAAGTATTCTGTCGGTAATGTCACGGATTGAAGGATACATGAAACTTATCACATCAAGGCATTTTGTTTCATGCCAGCGGGTTTGATCGACCCCGGAAGCCCCTTCGTAGTGTATGAGACGACTGTTGTCCCTGCTTTTTGCCCACCCGGCCATTTTTATATGGTTTATGCCGTAACCTGATTCATTCCCGAGAGACCACATAACAACGCAGGGATGGTTCTTGTCCCGTTCGACCATAAGCTTCATCCTGTCAACAAAAGCCTTTTCAAATCCGGGATCGGCGGCAAGCATATCGATTTGACCTATATTACATAACCCATGACATTCGAGATCGGCTTCGTCGATTACATAGAAACCCATTTCATCACATAATTCGAGAAATCTTGGGTCGTTCGGATAATGTGATGTGCGTATCGCATTTATATTATGCTGTTTCATGAGCACAAGATCACGCTTCATCTCCTGTACCGGCACAACATGCCCAAGTTCCGGGTGAAAATCATGCCTGTTGACTCCCTTAAACTTAACCGGACGGCCGTTTATCAGAATAACCGAATCTTTCACCTCTATTTTTCGAAGCCCGGTCTTTATATGAATTATTTCCCGGCCCGCATATATGCACAAAGTGTAAAGGTATGGCGTTTCGGCGTTCCAAAGCTGCGGCTTAGAAACTTTAAACCGTATGGTTCCGCTGCGTCTCACTGATGTTTCTTCGATGCCTGTCATATTGCCGTCCGGGTCCTTAAGGACCGCCTTCAAAACAAGCGCGTCTTCGGCGTTTGTTTCTAATTCACAGCTTATGATCGCATTCTCAAAGCCGTTTTCAAACCGCGTTTTAACAAATATATCGGATATGTGCACCCGATCCCTCTCTAATATGTAAACATCCCGGAATATTCCCGAAAGCCTCCACATATCCTGATCTTCCAGGTAGCTCCCGTCACACCACTTCAGGACCATAACCGCGATCGTGTTTATTCCGCGCTTTACCGAATGCGTTATGTCAAATTCCGAAGTCATATGGCTTACCTGGCTGTATCCCGTATATTTACCGTTGACCCAAAGGAAAAAGCAGGAATTGACCCCTTCGAAATTAAGATAGTATTTCCTGTCTTCGTCCGGATAAATAACAATGTTTTTTATGTATATCCCCGCGGGGTTTTCATTCGGCACATAGGGAGGATCACATGGGTACGGATAGTTTACATTTGTATAGTTCGGCGCTCCATAGCCTTTCATCTGCCAGTTTGACGGAACAATAATATCGTCCCAGTCGTCGGCGCGGAATCCTTCCGTGTAAAAATCTCCGTTCACATCTTTTACATGCTCAAAATACCTGAATTTCCACATTCCGTTCAGGCTTTTAAAAAAGTTCGAGTCGCCGCGAAATCCTTTTTCAGCTTTTTCTTCAGTGTCATACGGTATAAAGTAAGCTCTCGGTTTTTCGCAGTTTTCATGAAGCATATCAGGGTTTTCACAGTAATTTTTAATAAATTCCATACCTGTTCACTCTCCCAACAATAATTTCACGCTGCTCTACCCTACAGGATTTTCAATAATCTGCAGGTACCGGTCATAAGCGTCTTCCCAAACACCTGTATCTTCAGGCAGGTACTCTTCGGTTGGGAACGAACGCTTTACAACCTCCCTTGCCTGGTTTACATCCGAAATTTCTTTCAATGCGATCAACTGGGCCAGAACATTCCCTATTGCGGTCGCTTCCGTAGGGCCTGCGGTAACCTTGCGGTTTAACACATTCGCCGTATAGCGGTTAAGAATCCTGTTCTTGCATCCGCCTCCGACTATATGCAGCACCGGAATACTTTTACCTGTAATCTTCTCCAGGCCATCGACGGAACTTTTGTATTTCATCGCAAGGCTTTCCATAACAACCCTTATTATGCCGCCGATATCTTCAGGCGCTTTCTGAGCTGTCCGCTTACAGTACGAGATAACTTTTTCAGGCATGTTTCCGGGGCTGTAAAAAGAATCATCGTCTACGTCAATAAAGGCCTGGAAAGGCTTCGCGGCTTCAGCCATCGAATCCATTTCGTCATAACTCAGCGTTAGACCTTCTTTTTTCCACGCCCTGCGGCATTCCTCGTAAATCCATAATCCCATAATGTTTTTCAGTAAGTTTACCGTTCTGTTTATCCCGCCCTCATTTGTATAATTAAGACTCATCGTAATATCGTTAATTATTGGTTTTTCACATTCTACCCCGAGCAGTGACCATGTGCCGCTGCTTAAATACGCGTCATCACTGTTCTCAAAAGGCACCGAAATAATCGCGGAAGCAGTATCATGGCTGGCTACCGATATCACAGGAATCTCGGGTACTCCAAGTTCGTCCCGCACCCGGCTCTGCAAATATCCCGCGTGAGTGCATGTATCAACTATATCAGGCAGTATTTGAACAGGTATGCCCAGCTTATTAAGCAAATCATACGCCCAAGTTCCCCTGCCGGCCAGAAGCATTTGTGAAGTGGAAGCAATCGTAAATTCACAGGCTTTTTCACCGGTCAGAAAAAAAGTAAACAAATCCGGCATAAAAAGCATGGTTTCCGCTTTTTCAAGATAGCTGCATTTATTTTTTACCATTGAAAACAACTGATATAACGTGTTGAAAATTTGAAATGAAATTCCCGTATCGTTGTATATCTCGGAACGGCTTACAATTTTAAGCACTTCATCGATCATGCCTTCGGTGCCTGAGTCACGGTAATGAAACGGGTTTCCAAGCAGTACGTCATTGGAGTCCAGAAGACCGAAATCAACACCCCATGTATCAATACCTATGCCGGAAATATTCCCGTTTGTTTCAAAATTAGCCTTTAAAATGCCCTGTTTCATTTCGTGGTACAGCCTGAGGACATCCCAATGAAGGCTTTTTCCTATTTGTACCGGGTCGTTTGAAAACCTGTGCACTTCCTTAAGCGAAAGTTTGCTCCCGTCAAAACTTCCTATTACACCCCTTCCGCTGCCGGCTCCGTAGTCAAACGCCAGGACATGCTTCATACGAATTACCTCCCCTGAAAATGATAGTACGGCTAATATACCTGACCGCCTGAATATCTCTATATTTTATTAACCGGTTAAATACCGCTTTTAAGAGCCATAGTACAACAAGCATAAAGACATTTTCAAACATTTATACCGAGCCCCCGTTGCGGGCTTCGTTTTACATATACGACAAAGCGTTTTTCCCTATGCTTTTATAATATCCGATTCTGTCGTTCAAATCCACAAATTTGGCATCGGAAGCCGGTGAAAACATTGCTTTGTCAAGATCGGACGAAGCAGCTTTTTCATGGCCGATTAGCGCCCACGCCGCGTCTTTTAGGTTTTCAAACATATCATCTTTCAGAGCTTTGCATATGAATTCCTGCCTCGGTGTGTTTATGTCTTCGCCGCTTATCTGGAATAAACTGTATTTGCCGCAGTATTCTTTAATACGTAAAAGCTGTTCTTTCGTATTTCTCGACGGCGCGTATGTTATGGCCCTAAAGCCAAGGCGCGTTATCTCTTCAAACAGTAAATCGAGGTAATCATCTTCATATTTTTGTTTTTTCTTGTCTCCCGTGACAGAAACGTCGACATCGCCCAAATACGCATAAGAAGCTATTGAACCGGTCTCTTCGCACAGCCTTATGAATTCGGTAACATGCGGGCACTCTTTATCTGCAGGTACATAAAACTTTTCCACAAAATCGCTTTTCAATACACCAAGCAAATCATAATCGTAATATGGATTTTTATCATCCGAAAGCAGTTGTTCAAGCCCCGGAATAATTTGAATCCGAAGGCAGTCCTTAAGAAAGTCTGCCAGGTTTTTACCCATGCCGAAACGGGACATAAGTTTTTTCGAAAGGGCATACAGGACATGCCTTTCGGTGACGGAACCGCCGTCGTAGAACATTGATACCGGCAGTACGTCCTTTTCATAATCAAGGTTAATGCCGTAATCCCCGACAAGGGCGTTTATGTTTTTTACCATCAGTTTGTTTCTGTTGCCGCGCTCATGCTGGTACGGCTTAATAAAACGGCTTACCTTCTCCAACTGCCCGTGCGGTATTCCATGCATCGCTACGTATGCTATCCCTTCCTGATCCGGGTTGTTGATCCTTTTTCCTTCAAGCCGCGTTCCCGACATATCAACCCTAAGTTCCATCCCGACTGTGGTCGCGATATTAACAATATTGCCGGCTTCAATAAATTCATTAACGCCGCCGACGGAATCATGGTCCATTATTCCCACGGTTGAAAGGCTTGATATAAAAGCCATCCATACCGCTTTCGACGGAGAATACGGAGAGAATGAATATGTTGTATGAATATGATTATTTACATATTCAAAATCTACGGGCTGCTTTTGTATTATCCCGTCCTCATACAGCCGGTAAAGCCTTTTTACCGCCGAAAGCCGCTTATTCTTATCATAATCGTTTAGCTGTTCAATTAAATCTTTCATATTTCCTCCCGTTATTTTACCGCCCATACCGGCGAAAATCGCAAGCCTACCTCATTTCCTGACCGCCCGTTACATTAATTGCCTGACCGGTCATGTATGACGACTGATCCGATGCGAGGAACACCATTACATTTGCTACATCGTCGTATGTACATCCCCGTTTCAGCGGGACCTGGTCTAGATATTTCTGCCTGACCTGTTCTTCTGTTAATCCCTGGTTTTTCGCGTACTGCTTAAACAGGCTGTTCACCCATAAAGGCGAATCAAGGAGATTTCCCGGGCAGATCGCGTTCACGCGGACGCCGTATTCGGCCATCTCAAGCGCGAGGCTCTGCGTAAACCCGATACCGGCGAACTTGCTCGCCGCGTAAGCCGAATTTTTATATGATCCCTTTTTGCCGGATTTACTGTTTATCTGGATGATAACCCCGCTCCTGTTTTTGGCCATTATCCTCGCCGCCGCCCGCGCACACAGAAAGTAGCCGGTTATATTTACATCCATCATCCTTTTCCATTCATCGAGCGGGTAATCGATGACAGGCTTTGCTATCAGGATTGCGGCGTTTGAAACAAGGATATCAACAGTGCCGTATGTTTTAACCGTCTTATCGAACAACGCTTCAACCTGCTCTTCGTTCGTTACGTCAACTTTATAGGGTATGCAGCCCGGCATCGAATCGGCAACTTCCGCCGCTTTTTCATAGTTTATATCCGCGATAACCACGCTGCAGCCTTCTTTATAAAGGCGCCTCGCCAGCGCCTCCCCTAGCCCCTGGGCCGCCCCGGTAACAACTGCCGTTTTCCCTTCGAGCAATCTGCAGGACATACCAATTCCCCTTTCAATAACCTAAACCCCAAGTTTGTTCAGTCGTATCATTTCATTGTATGTAAAGTTGTTCTTCGCCACATGACCTTTAAGGGGCAGAATCTTTTGATGTATCGCGTCAATTATCCATTCGGGCTGCGGGAAAAAGAAATCTTCAAGTTCGTGGGCCGGAGTAATCCAGTTTCTCGAACCCACCACGACCGGAGGCGCGTCAAGGTAATCGAACGCCAATTCGGTAATTGCGTGCGCCATGTTTTTAAGATACGAACCTCTTTCGCACGCGTCGCTTACCAGCAGTATCCGCCCTGTTTTCTTTACCGATTCTATTACCTTCTCATAATTAAACGGGACAAGGCTTCTCGCGTCGATGATTTCCACCGACAGCCCGTATTTCCCGTCAAGTATTTTCGCCGCTTCAACCGCCCTGTAAAGCGTAGCGCCTATTGAAAGAATCGTAATGTCGCTGCCTTCCTTTTTTATATCAGGCTCGCCGATTGGTATCTCGTAGTACCCTTCGGGAACCCCTCCTTCGTGGAACAGTTCCCCTATATCATATATCCTCTGGCTTTCAAAAAACACAACGGGATCGGTGCCCATAAGCGCGCTGTTCATCAACCCTTTCGCGTCGTACGGCGTTGCCGGGAAAACACATTTCAACCCGGGTATATGCGCTATAATTGAAGTCCAGTCCTGGGAATGCTGCGCGCCGTATTTAGAACCGACGGAGATGCGTACCACAACGGGCATTTTCAACTGTCCCGCACTCATCGCCTGCCATTTGGACAACTGGTTAAACACTTCATCTCCCGCGCGGCCGAGAAAATCGCTGTACATTAATTCCACAACTGCGCGGCCTCCGCAAAGGCCATATCCTACCGCCGAACCGACGATTGCCCCTTCCGAAATGGGAGTATTAAAAAGCCTGTGATAAGGAAGCGACTCAGTCAGGCCGCGGTATACCGCAAACGCCCCTCCCCAGTCGCGGTTTTCCTCACCGTACGCAATCATGGTCGGATCGGTATAGAACTTATCAATCATCGCTTCAAATATAGCGTCGCGCAGCTGGAATACCCTGTTTTTCGACACAACGTTTCCGCTGCTGTCATAACCGAAACGCTCTTTTTTCCGAACCCTTATCCACTGCGGGTTTTCTTCTTTAGGTATCAGAACATCAACTTCCCTGTCCTCCATTTTCTCCTGTCTTTCGTTTGAAAACATCAGGTTTCCGATAGCATCGGGATTTTTATACAGATCCATTCTCGGAGAAACGGAATCATCGGTTACAAGCCTAACTGTTTTAAGTATCAGTTCACGCGTTTCAGAAAGTATCCGCTCAAACGTATCATCGGTTCCGATACCTGCGGTTACAAGCTGTTTCCTGTATGTAATAAGGGGATCTACCATCATCCACGCATCGATTTCTTCCTTTGTCCTGTAGCTTGACGCGTCGGACGGTGAATGCCCGGAATAGCGGTATGTAATCGTGTCAAGCAGTACCGGGCCTTCTTTTTCCTCAAGGATTTTTTTCTTTCTTCTGATTGCGTCAATCACAGCCAGAGGGTTAAACCCGTCTATCCTTTCGGCATGCATCTGCTCGGGATTAACTCCTGCGCCCACACGCGCGAGCATTTCATAACCCATTGTTTCGCCGCAGGTTTGGCCTCCCATACCGTAATGATTGTTAAAGAAGTTGAATATCAACGGCAAGCCGCCTTTGTATTCACCTTCCCACAGCTTTTTATACTGGTCCATCGCCGCGAGGCAAATGGCTTCCCAGACGGGACCGCAGCCCATTGCGCCGTCACCAATATTCGCGATGACAATCCCCTTTTTTCTGTTCACTTTTTTATACAGCGCGGCACCGACGGCAATATCCGCCGAGCCTCCGACAATCGCATTGTTCGGATATATGCCGAACGGCGTGAAAAAGGCATGCATTGATCCTCCAAGGCCGGCCTGAAACCCGGTTTCCCGCGCGAATATTTCGGCAAGGGCTCCGTAAAGCAGGAAATCGACAGCAAGTTCCTTAACGCCGCCTCCTTTTCTTTTTTCCTCGACTATCTTAAGAATCTTTCCGTCTCTGAAATCCTTCATGATTTTGTAAAGATCATCCTCAGGTATTTTTTTAATAGCGGAAAGTCCCTTAGCGAGTATCTCACCGTGGCTTCTGTGTGAACCGAAAATATAGTCGTTTTCATCGAGCAGATACGCTTGTCCCACTGCCGCAGACTCCTGTCCTATCGACAGGTGTGCCGGCCCCGGGTGGTTGTATTTGACACCGTTATACTCGCCCGTTGTTTTTATAAGGTTAAGCATTGTTTCAAATTCGCGTATGATTGACATGTCCCGGAAAATCCTGAGGAGATCTTCATTCGAGTAATTCTTTTTCTCCTCTTCAATTGTTTTGTCATACGCATTTACCGGGATAACCCGGAATGTGATTTTCCCTTTCTGTCTCACGCTTGCAGGGTCTATAAACTGACTTTTAGGCATAGTCTTCTCCTCCGTCTCGTTTTATATTTCATTACCGTCGTCACCGAAAGCACCCGAATCAGAGCCGCGTACCCACCGGAACGCGGCAGCAATGCCTCGACCCATTAACCACCCGCTGCGTTAAAGCTTGTTCTGAAGAACTATTGTACAATAACGGAAACTATAGCGGAATGTAGCAGTAGAGATACTGAACTGTATAGCTCTTGCAAATGAAGCTCCTTGTTGACGTTATTGTACAATAGTTCAATGAGCAGTGTATGAACATTATTCCCGCGGGTCCTGCTTCGGGTGTTTCGTTTCCTCGTGCGGCAAAGCTCTTACCGGGTTTATGCTTCAAACATCGCTTCCCTTATTACCTCGCCCACCGTGGGATGCGGGAAGACAATCTCGCGGATGTCGTCTACCCTCATTTCGGTTTCCATCATTACGGCCGCTCCGTATATAATCTCGGAAGCATAGTTTCCTATAATGTGCAGACCGAGGATTGTGCGGTATTGCTTATCTACAAGCACTTTCACTATTCCGTCGCCGCGGTCGGTTTCGGCCACATACCTTCCGCTGTACGACAGGGGAAGCTTAATAATCTCAACATCGAGCCCTTTTTCCTGTGCACTCTCGGCGGTTTCTCCCACAGAAGCGACTTCCGGGTTTGTATATATCACTGACGGAATAGCAAAATACCTCATGCGATCGCGTTTTCCGAGAATATTATTAACCACTGCCTCGGCTTCGCGGTATGCGGTATGGGCGAGCATCGAAATACCGTTCACATCACCCGCCGCGTATACTTCGGGTATGTTTGTCCGCAGGAATTCATCGGTTATTATTCTTCTGCCGTCGGTTTCTACGCCGATGGTTTCAAGGCCGAGTCCTTTTGTATCGGGTTTTCTTCCAACACTCACAAGAATTTTGTCGCCCGTAACACGCTGTATGCCATCCGACGATTCAAAAATAACCTCATTGCCTTTAATTTCAATAACTTTTGCTGAAAGCCTGAAGTCGATTCCTTTTTTCTTATAGTTGTTTAAAAGGATGCCTGAAATTTCCCTGTCTGTCGGTCCGGCTATATGGTCGAGCATCTCAACGACAGTGACCCGGCTGCCTGCAGAATTGAAATAAGAGGCCATTTCGAGCCCGATAATTCCTCCACCGATAATCACAAGGTTTTCAGGCGTCGTTTCAATATCGAGAATTTCACGGTTTGTAACTGCAATTCCTTTTTCATAGCTTTCGTCAAGACCGGGTATGGGCGGAATTACAGGAACGGAGCCGGTCGCTATCAGCAGCCTTTTCCCGGTGTATGCCGAGCCATTAATATTAACCCGGAATCCTTCTTCTGTCCGGCCTGATATAACCGCCTCGCCGTTAACCACCGTTACGTTGTTTTTTTTCATTTTCATATCGAGACCGGCAACAAGCTTTTTGACTACGCGGTTTTTTCTTTTAACCACGGCAGGATGGTCAAGTTTCACTCCCTGGGCAATAACACCGTAAGCATTCCCGTTTTTTGCATGGTCAGCTATCTTCGCGGAATTCAAGAATGTTTTCGAAGGAATGCACCCTTCATTCAGGCATACCCCGCCGAGAGCACGCTTTTCGGCCAGTAATACGAACAGCCCGGCTCCGCCCGCTCGTTCCGCCGCCGTATATCCGCCCGGCCCGCCTCCGATAACAATCAAATCATACGTCATGGTAATCAGCTCCTGTCTAATGCCAAATGCATTGTGAAATTCTCAAGGTATTCTTTCAAATCCTTTAAAAATCTTGCGGCCGGGGCTCCGTCAACAGCCCTGTGGTCAAATGTCAGCGAAAGATTTATTGAACTGTAAGGCTCGATAACGCCGTTGTTTTCACGTATTTTTGTTTGTATCGTATTAACGCCGAGAATTGCCGTCTGAGGAGGATTTATCACCGGCGTAAACGATTCTATTCCCAAAGCCCCAAGATTTGTTACCGTAAATGTGCCGCCTTTAAGCTTATCCGGGTTTATCGTACCCTTTCTGCATTCTTCCGCCAGCTTTTTCGTTTCAACTGATATATCGTTAAGCGATTTACTGCTGCAGTTGAATATAGTAGGCACCATGAGCCCGCGTTCGGTATCTATCGCGACCCCCATATTAACGGACGAAAACCTGCGTATAGCATCCCCAAGAAAATGCGCGTTAAGATCCTTATGCGAAATGAGCACACGGCTTGCGGCATATACGATAATATCGTTCAGCGTTATATTCGAAAGCCCCATCTTTTCGCCATTGGCCTTAAGCTGCCTGCGCAAATTTAATATATCCGTCGCGTCGAATGACGTGTTCAGTGTTAATTGTGCCATACCCGACAGCGATTCATGCATAGTCCGGCCGATTACTTTCCTTATATTTGTCAGCTTAATGTCTTCGTAACCGGGTTCTTCGATGCTGTACTTATCCTCACGCGTATCAGAAGAGTACGCTCGCGCGTTTCGGTCCCACGTGGCGATCCTTCCTCCCAATCCTGTTCCTTCAACCGCTTCAATATCGATGTGTCTCTCTTTAGCCGCATGCGTCATAAGCCGGTTTTCTTCCTGAAGCTTTCGGATATCTCTTTCAATTATCCTGCCCCCCGGGCCTGTAGGCACGGCAAAACGAATATCTGCGCCCGTTTTTTCAGCCAGATTTTTTGCTCGCGGCGAAATAAAAACGTCACCTGGAGATGGCTGTTGTTCTATTGTTATGAATCCTTCATCCGCTGTTTCCCGTGTTGCGGCTTTTCCGTCCATGCCGCTCTTCCGGCCGGCATCTGAAACCATTCCGGCTGCACCGGCTTCCCGTTCGATGCCTTCAGAATGCCCGTCTGCCTGTGGTTCCCGACTGGCACCGGCAGGAATAAATGGGGAGATGTCCTCGCCTTCTTCCCCTATCACGCAGACATTCGTTAAAACGGGGACATCATCCCCTTCTTTGAAAAATATATCAAGGATAGTGCCTTCCGCCGGTGATTCTTCTTCAAATGCGGCCTTATCGGTCTCGTAAGAAAACAGCAGATCGCCTTTCTTAATCTTGTCGCCTTTTTTCACAAACCACTCGGATATTATACAGCTTTCCACCGATTGGCCCTGCCTGGGCATTTTAACAGGTACTGCCACTGAAATTACCTCACTTTCGTTAAAACGGCTGATTTATATAAAACTTTCCTTGTGTCAAAAGAATCAATACTTAATTCCCGATGCCCATTTATAACGCAATAGGTTTCGCGTTTTCAAGGAGATATTTTTCCGCTTCACCGCACCACAAGCCGTTATTTGCCTCGACTATTTCTGCAAGGCGCAAAAACAACGGATTTTGATCGGCTTTCTCCCTAAGTTCATCAAGAGCCGTTAATTCCATTGAAATATTGTTATAAATCAGTTTTTTTCCGCCCGGTATTTCAGGCAAGTTCATAATTGTTTCAATAACACTGTCCAAACCGCCTATATGCGTTATCATTGAAGAGGGATTAATTCTGCCGTCAGCCATCATTTCCAGCGCTTCAGCCATATCGTCGGTATTGCCGCCGGTCGTTCCCATGATATGCGTTAAATTATAGTGAACATTATAAAAGTTTACCCCCGCGGTAAACGCAGGATCGACAGGACCGGCGAAAAAGTTCAGGCAGCCGTCCTTTCGAAGTATTTTGTCACCCTGCTCTATAACGCTTTTTACGGGAGCGAACACAAACACGTCGTCATATCCTTCTCCGCCCGTAATGTTTAACAATGCGCCAACAGGGTCTTCTACCGCGGAGGCATCCACGTAAACAAGCTCTATTCCGTTCTTTTTCGCTTCTTCGGCGGTGTAAAGCCTGGACGCCCTTTTAAGCCGCGCTTTATCAATGTCTGTTACAACCAGGCGGGAAGGCTTTCTTTCGGCATGTATCGCGTAATCGATCGCGCCAAGCCCCATTGGTCCGACACCCGCAAGAATAGCCATGTTGCCGCCGGGTTTTATGCCCATTTCGTGGACATACTTTCCCGCCTCGGTATGATAAACGGCATGAAACGCTCCTATAATACATGACATGGGCTCGGCAAGCGAACCGTAAAAATACGCATCGCCCTTATACTCCAGGAGACATCCCAGTTCCATTACTTCCCTGGGAATAATGACATGCGTGGCACTGCCGCCGATATACCTGTAAGAATACCCCGGAGCGGCATTCGGATCGTCCTTGCGATTTAAAGCCGTCTGTACAGTAAATTTCATTCCCGGATGGTATTTATCCCGCAGTGCTGATCCGACCTCGATAATTTCACCGCAGAATTCATGACCGATGATAACCGGGTTTTTATCCACATCGTCAGGCACCCTTCTGTGTGTTTTACCCTGTATCACTGCCTTGTATGTCGACATGCAAATGCTGTCAGTAACTATCCTGGCAAGGATTTCGTCATTTTTTACCGGGGGAAGCTCAAATTCCTCGAGCCTTAAATCATTTTTCCCGTACAGCCTGACCGCTATAGTTTTCATATCAATTCCTCCGGAATGTTCATTCTGTTCTGCCAGCCCAATAATACAAACTTGACCTGGAATACTTCCAGTATAATTAAAATTCCCCTACGAGGCAAAATGTTAATTTAATTAATTCTATGTTTAATTTTAACATATAGTTTGATAATTTCAAACATATTTTTAAAAAACTATTGTACTTTTTTTTCAAATAGGTTATGATAAACAGGGAAGAAAATCAATTAATAAGCAGGGAAAGAGTAGGAGTTGGAAGTAATTTGAACAACGAAAGACAGGAACGGATACTTGATTTGCTGAATGACAGGGGTGAAATCCATCTTTCGGATTTAAAAAATATTTTCCCGCAGGTTTCGCTGATGACCCTGCGCCGTGACTTGTCAACACTTGAAAACAGGGGCTTTCTTATAAGAACCCACGGGGGAGCGGTCAGCCTGAAAAAGCTGTCGACGATACACGGGGAGGAAGACGCTTACTCGCTCAGGGCCGCGGAAAATACGGAAGCAAAAATGAATATAGCGGAAAAAGCGATGAAATACCTTGACAGCGGACGCTCGCTTTATCTTGATGCGGGAAGCACGATAATGTGCCTTGCGAGGAATATTCCGGACAAACCTTTATCAATCCTGACAAGCGGAATAAATATCGCAACGGAGCTTACAAAAAGGCCGAAAGTAACAATATACCTGACAGGCGGCCAGCTTAACCATAACAGCCTTTCCGTTTCGGGACCCACTTCAATGTCGATGCTTGATTTTATAAATATAGACATAGCGTTTATGGCGGCATCGGGATATACCCCTGAAAACGGGTTTACCGTTTCAAACTATTTTGAGTGTGAGCTTAAAAAGGCCGTTATAAAAAAGGCAAAAAAGGTTATTATGATGGCGGACTCGAGCAAGTTCAACAAGGTTCTCGCGTTTACGTTTGCTGATATACCCGATCTTGACGTTCTTATATGCGAGAAGAAGCTGCCGGACCCTATCCTGAAGAAAGCCGTGGAAGCCGGCGTCGAAATTGCTTGATTTGTCACGTTTCGAATACGAGATCGCTTCTTTCGCGTATTTTCATTTCGCTGAAATACCGGTTTTCCATCGGTATCCATTCCGATACAAACCTTTCATACAGTTCTTTTCCGCTTCTTTCGAGGATCCTGCGGCGTTGTTCCGTTGACGAGGTATACAGGAATATTTTCAGGTCGTAATATTCTGCCAGCGTCGGATGCATGCTGTAGCAGCCTTCTATTATATTAAGCTTTTTCGGCGCTGCTTCAATTACGCGGTCAAAAGCCATTTTCGAACAGTTATAAACGCGGTACGAGAACGGGCGCCCGGACATTATCCCGTTTATAACCTCTTCATTGAATCTTTCATAATCGAAGTTCCCGCCCGTTTCGTTTAAACGTTCCGGCGTGCGCATAGCAGGCGTCAGAAAAAAATGATCGATATGAAAAACGTTGCAGTCATAAACACCGGCGATCAATGACGCAAATGTGCTCTTCCCGGAGCCGCTGCCGCCGTCAATCGCGACATTGACGCTTCCGCGCGTGCGCATTAATGAATCAATCGCCGAAAACGCGCTGAAAAACCTGCAATACTGTTCGCTGACAATGCGGTATGACGGCGAGTATTCCGTACGGTAGTCTTCACTGTGCCCGATGGCGGGGTACCCGCTTTTCCTGTACTCATCAATGAACTTATCAAGTTCGTCAATGGGATATGGAAGCTCGCGGTCCTTGCAGCACTGCCTTAAAACACCGAGTTTTTCTTCATACCGGTCAATGCTTCCTGATACCGAGTTTGCCGTATTGACAAAAAATTTGTTCACCGTTTCGACGCTTATGCCGGTCTCGCATAACCCGTGAAGATTAAGCCGGCATAACCCGCTGCCTATGTTTTCGAACAGATCGGCGTTTTCCGGCGCCGAATGACCGGATTTGCCGACCTGTTCGATTTCATCCTCGAGGCGCCGCAAGCTGTCTTCTTCGCTTTCTATTAAATGACCTCCGGCGAATTCACCCTGGTATATCAGCTTAACCATATCGCGGATACCCATCCGCGGGTACCGCCTGTAATGCTCAAGAAGTATATCTTTCATAACTGCCTGCTACTCGCTTTCGATCAGGTTACCCTTTTCCAGCGCAAAAACAATGAGAGGAATGATAACTATTTGCAGTATAATGCCGGGAACGGCGTTTATAAAGGCTCCCGCGGCAAAAATCCGCCATGTGAACGCGGTGCCGCTGAGGCCGTACAGGAAGTAGCTTACAATCCCCCATACAATTCTTCCACAGATCATCGATATAATCAAGCTTGCATAAACAAATATCTTTCTTTTCTGAAAAAGCCTGTACAATAAACCGGAAACAAAACCATACGCCGCGAGCTCAAAAGCCATTGCCACGGCCGTTGGCATCATCTGCGGCATTCCGAATACCAGGCTTCTTAACAGCGGAGTAATGAAGCCTGCGGCTAGGCCAAAAGGTGCCCCGCATACAAACCCGCATAACAGAACAGGAATATGCATCGGCAGCAACATTGAACCGATTTGAGGAACCTGCCCCGTCAAAAACGGGAGCACGAGCCCGAGCGCAATAAATAAAGCTGTAAGTATCATTTTTTTTGTTGTTTTTCTTCTCATAAATCCCCCTCCAAAAAAAATAAAGCCACGAAAATATTGCCTCCTTCGGGAGAAGCGAATACCTTCGTGGTATTTTAGTTCAGTTCTGTTCTTTAGTTGCCGCCGTTATTTTAACATAACCGGTCCATTTGTGCAATAAGGGTCGGAGGCCGCTGATACATCCGGTCCGCATCCATAAGCAAAAATCATGTCTTTTGCCGCTACTTCAAACATTATAATTTTCGATCCACGGCCTGACGGCAATATTGCATTCCGCAAGCTTATCCTTAATCTCTTTTACCGAGTAATTTCTATCCAACCGCGCGATATCCAACCTGTGCAATGCGTTCAAAACACTCGGCGCATTTCCGGCTTTATAGTCTATTACACCAATCATAAAACAAACCTTCCGCCAAATTTATTTTAATGAAAAACCACTTGATCCCGGTAAGCAAATCACAGGGTGAACCCTGTTATGAAAAATTATTATATAATAATCCCGCTTAAAATTCTACTGCATAGAACAAATCTTTTATGATTGATGCCAAGAGGTGAAGCCGCCGTTCTGCTGTACAGGATGTATAAGAGGCTTTGGTAAACCAAATCGTTTAAAAGACAGGCATACCATAATGCAGTTAACCGGGAACATCAAAAAAGGGGTCTCATTGACCCCTTTGTCATTGCATTTTTCCGGTATGCGGCTAATCCATTGCGGACCAGGAATATTTAACTACCTGCAGCCGAACTTATAGATCGTTGTATGGTTATATTGCTCCCCGGCCTTCAAAACAGGTGAAGGGAAGTGTTTGTGTTTCATTGCGTTGGGGAAAAAGTGAGTCTCAAGGCAAACCCCTCCCCATTTATCGTACTGCGCTCCGCCTTTGCCGGTTATCGGACCTTCCAGGTTATTCGTCGTATATAACTGGACGCCGGGTTTTGTCGTATAAACATCCATCTTCCGGCCGCTTTTCGGATCGTACAATTCGGCAATCCATTCCAGGTCACTGCTTTTTTTATTTAATACAAAATTATGATCGTATCCGCCTTTGAACAACAGGGTATCATCCCCCGGCCCGAGTTCCGGCTTTATCCGTTTTCCCTGCCGGAAATCCATTACAGTCCCGGTTACATCTTTAATTTCCCCGGTAGGTATGCACTCTTCATTATTAACCGTGTACTTGTCGGCATTGATTTTCAGCCAGTGGTCCATAATGCTTCCGCTGTCGTGGCCGGCAAGATTGAAATATGTATGGTTCGTAAGATTTATTATCGTATCCGCGTCGGAAACAGCGTTATAGTTAATAACCCATTCATTGTCATCGGTAAGGGTATAGGTTACCGTTACGTCGAGATTCCCGGGATAGCCTTCCTCACCGTCTTTGCTCCTGTAAAAAAGTTTTATCGAAGACTCACTGCAGTCGACTACTTCCCACAGTACCTTGTCAAATCCTTTTGCACCGCCGTGAAGGTGGTTTCTGCCGTCATTCTGCAAAAGCGTGTATTTTTTGCCGTTAAGTTCAAAAGAGGCGCCTTCAATCCTGTTCGCGTGCCTTCCGATAATTGCCCCGAAAAACGGGCTTTTAGTCAGATAGCTTTCAAAATCATCGAACCCGAGAACAATATCATCCGCTTTCCCGTTTTTATCGGGTATGTATAATGAAACAACAATGCCTCCATAGTTTATGACTTCAGCCTTTATTCCGTTTTTGTTCCGAATCGTGTAAAGACTTACCGTGCCGCCTTCGGGCGTTTTTCCGAAAACTCTGTTTCCCATAACAATACCTCCGCATCATTTGTCTTTTCCTACTATTATACAGTAATCCGGGCAATTGAGAAAGTGGCCTGAAAACATAAAATTAAGGTTTTAGCAACCACAGTGCTTTTATAATTGCCTTAACATGCCGAATAATATATTCAGACCGACATTTAATGTGATTCCTTTATTACCGTATGGACACACAATATTTTAACGGAATTGTACCTTAAAGGTGCCGCTTTTTGGACTGTCATGCAATAATTCAGCGCAAAGCGGTAATAACCGTAATACAGGCAGGGTGAAAGTTATGGCGAAAGAAATAGAAAGAAGGTTTTTGGTAAAAAACATGTCCTTTAAGGAAAAATCAACCGGTGTCCTGTACCGGCAGGGTTACCTGTCGACGGACCCGAAAACCGCGATCCGGGTCCGTACCATCGGAAACAGGGCGTTTTTGTCAATAAAAAGCGTATATGACGGAATTTCACGCCTGGAATACGAATACGAGATCCCATATGAAGACGCGAATGAAATTCTTCATTTATGCAAAAAGCCAATTATCAGGAAATACAGGTACACTATAGATTATAAAGGTTACACGTGGGAAATTGACGAATTCCTCGATGATAACGAAGGGTTGGTTATTGCCGAAATAGAACTGCAAAATGAAGAGGAACAGTTTCCGAAACCCGGTTTTATCGGCGAGGAAATAACCCATGATTATAGATACCTGAACGTTAACCTGGTAAACCGCCCGTATAAAACATGGTAAATCAATTCACAGCCCTTGCCCGAATGAACCGCATATAGTATCTTATTTGTAGAAACATTTATACTGGGAAAGATCACTGCTATTCATTCGTATAACGATGCATGTTCAGACTTTTTGCCGCTTAACGGAAAACCTTGAATAAACAGGAAACGGAGGTATAGTAATATGGTTTATGTAATGCTTGCGGACGGTTTTGAGGAAATTGAAGCTTTAACCGTTGTTGATGTCCTGCGAAGAGTAGACATTAAAACATATACCGTTTCAATCGGTGCGGAAAGGACAGTTACGGGCGCGCATAATATACCTGTGATAGCCGATTTGTTAATTTCAGAAGCTGATCTGGAAGGTGCCGATATGGTTGTTCTGCCCGGAGGCATGCCAGGGTCCACTAACCTCGATAAAAGCGCCGCGCTTGAAAAAGCAATTGAAAGCAGGGTATCACAAAAAAAATGGATGGCCGCTATCTGCGCCGCGCCGTTTATCCTCGGTAAAAGGGGCTACCTGAAAGGAAAAGAAGCCATTTGCTACCCCGGTTTCGAAAAAGAGCTTATCGGCGCAATAATCAAGAATGAAAAAGTGGTTATATCCGATAACTTCATCACTTCGAAAGGACCAGGAACCGCTTTGGATTTTGCCCTGGCCATCGTTTCGGTCCTGCGCGATAAAAATACGGCAGATGAACTGCGTGCCGGTATGCAGGCAGTTTGAAATAATGGAAGAACGGCTGTTTAAAATGTATAGTATCCGCTAAACTTCGTATATTAAGTAATACCCGTTATTAATGTTTGACTTGCGGTAACGCCGACATGCGGACTTAATTGGGTGTTTTCAATTATACAACAATAAACTTTTACGGAGGGACAAAAATGAAGAAAATAGCCGTTCAGAAAGGACTGACTCCTGTACAGGAGTATCTCGCCAACCATGGATATGATGTTGAAATGGTTGATTTTGACGCTTTTTCGAAATCACAGGAAGAAGATTATGACGCGGTCGTTGTTACAGGTATGAACAATGATTTTTTAGGAATGCAGGACACTGCGACAGGCGCGCCGGTTATTGACGCAACCGGGATGACGCCGGAAGAAATATACGAGCAGATTCAGCGCTCGTTCCTGTAAAAATAAAAAGCAGGAGGTTTTAACCGCTCCTGCTTTTTTGTTACCCTATCTTGCCCGTGTATTGATTTCCGTTGTTAATTTATTTATAAAATCATTGGTATCCATAACCCCGAGATCGCCTTCTTTTCTTGAACGGACCGCTACCTGAACGTTCTGCATCTCCCTGTCGCCGATAACAAGCATGTACGGGATCTTAGCAAGCTGAGCCTCGCGGATCTTGTAACCAATCTTCTCGTTGCGCTCATCAACTTCAACCCTAACTCCGAGTTTGAAAAGTTTATCGGCAATTTGTTTCGAATATTCTATTTGCTTTTCACCAATCGGCAGCACTTTTACCTGGACGGGCGCAAGCCATGTAGGGAACGCGCCGGCATATTTTTCTATAAGCATCGCGAGGGTTCTTTCATAGCAGCCAATCGAGGTACGGTGGATAACATATGGCCGTTTCTTTTCATTGTTCTTATCGATATACGTCATATCAAAACACTCCGGCGAGTTGAAGTCTATCTGTACGGTTATAATCGTATCTTCCTTGCCGTGGACATTTTTAAACTGGATATCAAGTTTCGGGCCGTAAAAAGCTGCTTCCCCATCCGCTTCCTGGTACGGAATGCCTACCTTGTCCAAAATGTTCTTCATTTTAGCCTGTGTATCTTCCCAGGCTTCAGGATTGTCAATATACTTTTCCTTGTTGTCCGGATCCCATTTTGAGAACCTGTACGATATATCCTCCTTTATGCCGAGCGTGTCCATTATATAGTTAATCAAATCGAGAACTCCCATGAACTCTTCTTCAAGCTGCTCCGGCGTAACAATCAGGTGTCCCTCGGAAATAGTAAACTGGCGTACGCGTATAAGGCCATGCATTTCACCCGAAGCTTCGTTCCTGAACAGGGTGGATGTCTCAGCCATCCTTATCGGTAGATCCCTGTAGCTGTGAAGTTTTGAATTGTAAATCATAAACTGGAACGGGCATGTCATAGGACGCAAAGCCAGTACTTCATCATCCTTTTCTTCATCCCCTATTATAAACATGCCGTCCTTGTAATGCTGCCAATGCCCCGATATTTTATACAAATCGCTTTTGGCCATATACGGGGTCTTTGTTATAACATAACCCCTCCGTTCTTCCTCGTCCTCCACAAACCTCTGCAGAATCTGAATCACTTTCGCGCCTTTCGGCATAAGAAGCGGGAGACCCTGTCCAACCGGTTCCGATGTCATAAACAATTCAAGTTCCCGTCCTATCTTGTTATGATCCCTCTTTTTCGCCTCTTCCAATTGGCGGAGATGCTCGTCAAGCATGCTTCTTTTCGGGAAACTTACACCGTAAATCCTTTGCAGCATTTTGTTTTTCTCATCACCGCGCCAGTATGCGCCCGCAAGATTAAGCAGCTTCACAGCTTTTACCCTGCCGGTGCCCGGAAGATGCGGTCCTGCGCAAAGGTCGGTAAATTCTCCCTGCCTGTAAAACGATATTTCGGCATCGTCGGGAAGCTCTCCAATCAATTCGGTTTTATATATTTCGCCGTTCTCCTGCTCCATTTTCAATGCTTCGCTGCGGCTTAACACGAACCTTTCAATCGGCAAATCCTCTTTTATTATTTTTTGCATTTCATTTTCTATTTTATCGAGATCTTCAAGAGTAAAAGGCGTCTGAACATCAAAGTCATAATAGAACCCGTTTTCTATCGCGGGGCCTATCGCAAGCTTTGTTCCCGGGAAAAGCCTTTTTACGGCCTGGGCCATAATATGAGATGTTGTATGCCAGTAAACCGCTTTCCCCTCTTTATCGTCAAATGTAATAATATTCAGTTCGCAGTCGTCATCAAGTTGATGCCCTAAATCAACCATTTTCCCGTTAACTTCGGCGGCAACGGCTTCCCTTGCAAGAGCGCCGCTGATATTCTTCGCGGCTTCCAAAACAGTAATTCCCTTTTCAAACTCTCTTACGCTTCCGTCTTTTAAAGTAACATTAATCATATATTACATCTCCTCAGATAACAAAAGTTTGCATAATATAACAATTATACAATAAAACCGCAGTCTTTCAACGCTGCAACTTAAACATTCCCTTATTATTATTTAATCTATATTATAATTGTTTTTTCATAAATGTAAAAGCGGTTACTGTAAATTAACGCATTTTACGGTATTTCCGCGCACCTGCCTGAATGCGGCGACAATACCCTGTATCGCCAGATTACGTTCCGGTACGAATACGCGGACTGCTGTTAATACTATAATTATAAGTATCGATTTCAGGATTTACTCAACGGTAATGCTGTCTTTTATTTTTTCAAATGTTGCTTTCTTGATGCCTTTGACATTCATTATCTCTTCTATGCTTTTGAACGGGCCGTTCTGCCGCCGGTATTCAATAATGGCATCAGCTTTTACAGCTCCGATGCCTTTAAGAGACATCAGGCTTTCTGCATCCGCCGTGTTGATGTTTATTTTACTCACGGCTTCAGCCGTATCCGGAACCGTGGAACCCGATCCGCCTGCCGGCTCATTTTCGGCGGTTTGCGTTTGATTATTTTCACTGCCGCCGGAAACAACAAAAACATCTATTTTATTGGTTTTAAGATACCATCCCCACAAAACGAGAACAATAAGCAGTATCAAAACGGCAACGACAATATACGCTCTTCGGATTTTCATTTTTCTTTCAAAAAAATTAACCTTCATAGCTTTCCCTTTAACCGGCCCGGCGTTTAATACAGCCGCCATAATACAGTAACTTTGAGACGCTTTCAATAACCTTCGTACAGTATAATGCGTAATTTTCGACGCATTGCGGCGGTTTTGTTGATTCCATTATATGGATTTATTGTAAGAATTGCAATGCCTTATTTTGAATTGTCCCGTTCCCCCGCGATTTCATCTATTATCGATATGACATTTTCCACAGCATTGCCGCTAAAGCTTTTTTTCATTGACTTTATGTAATTGTTTCTGCTCACATACAATTCTCTAACCTTTGATACGAGCGTTTCTTTCGTAACATTTTCTTCCATCAGCATATCGCTAAAGCCCTGGCTGCAGAAAGACTGCGCGTTAAGGATCTGATCCCCCCTGCTCGCGCTTTTCGACAGAGGTATAAGAAGCGCGGGTTTTTTAACGGTTAAAATTTCATGCAGAACCGTTGCGCCGGCCCTCGAAATAAATAAATCAGCACAAGCGAATATGTCGGGCAGCTCCTTGTCGATATATTCAAACTGCTTATATCCGCTTAACCCGTCATATTCTCGGTTCATATTCCCTTTTCCGCATATATGGCAAATTTGAAATGTTTTAAGCAGTTCTTCAAGCGCGTCCCGGACGACCGTGTTGATAAATTCGGAACCCTGGCTTCCTCCAATAACAACGAGTACCGGCTTTCCGCCTGTAAAGCCGCACAGTTTTAAGCCGTTAAGCCGACTGCCCGTATTCATTTCTTCCCTGACGGGTAAACCTGTGTGACAGGCTTTTTCATCAGGGAAATATTTTTTTGATTCGGGAAACGTATAGCAAACTTTCCGGGCAAACGGCATCGTCAATTTGTTAGTAAGCCCCGGGGTTATATCCGATTCATGGATAACCGCGGGAATTCGCAGTACCCATGAAGCCCAGACCACAGGGCAGGAAACAAAACCTCCCTTGCTGAAAACAATATCGGGCTTTACTTTTTTAAGAATTGAAAGTGATTGAAAAAAGCCTCCCGCTATCCTGAACAAATCCGTAATATTCTTAACATCGGCGTACCTTCTAAACTTTCCCGCGCTTATACCGTGATAAGGCAGTCCCTGTTTTTCCGCCAGTTGTTTTTCAATGCCGTTTTTTGAACCTATGTAATGTATTTCATAGCCTTTGGCCTTAAGTTTTGGAATCAATGCAATATTCGGGGTAACATGCCCTGACGTGCCCCCGCCTGTAAGAACAATAACCTTCATTTCCGTCTCCTTGCCAGGTTTCCGGCTTCCCTGCCCAATGCCGCCACAGCCGCAGGCCAGAAAGATAACCGCTCTATAAGTTAGTATATTCAATATTCGGTATAATAGGCAAGTATTTCTCCATATTTTTAGCCGGAAAACAGATTCGGTTAATGTTCACCGAAAGCACCCGGGCCAGGGCTGCGTACCGACCGGAACGCGGCAGCAGTGACTCGGCCCGCTAACCACCCGCTGGGTTTAAGTTGGCATAAATTCGTAGGACGCTGCTTAAACGTAAAAGAACTATTGTACAATAACGGAGACTATAGCGGAATGAAGCTTTAGAGATATACAGGCCGAACTGAACTGTACAGCTCTTGCAAATGAAGCTCCTTGGACGTTATTGCACAATAGTTCTATAGGCAGGTTTTTTCCGCGGATCCTAATTCGGTGTTTCGAATCATTTAGTATACGAAAACCATTCTTCCTATTCTTGCTGCAAGAGGTTTTGACCACAGCCACTTGTTTGTCGCACTGTCGTCAAAGTAGAACAGCGCTCCGTTTGACGGATCTTTGCCGTTCAGGGCATCATATGCGGCCTGTTTCGCGCTTTCTGACGCAGGCTTATATATCCATCCGTTCTCAACGGGTGTAAACTGGTAATACCCGTTTGATTTTTCGTATATTACATCCTTTATAGTGTTCGGAAAACGCGAGTCCCTTACCCTGTTCAATACGACCGCTCCCACCGCAACTTTTGCGTTGTAAGGCTCGCTTTCGGCCTCCGCCGTAATCAGCCTTGACAGGAGGTCATGGTCGCTTGCGGTATACTGTACTGCAGGTTTGGCCGATAAGGTAACGCTGCCCTGCTTTGCCGCAGGTACCAGTAATTTTTGTCCCGGGTAAATTATGTCATCCCATTTGTTATTCGCTTTTCTTAAAGAATCAAGCGTTATCCCGTACCTTTTCGCTATAAGGTACAGCGTGTTACCGCTCGCAACGGTATGCTCGGCTGCCGGTACGGTCAGTTTCTGCCCGGGATAAATCAACGTGCCCGACAGGTTATTATCTTTCATAATGGAACTGCTTGTCGTGTTAAACAGTTTTCCTATTGTATAAAGCGAGTCACCCTTAACCACCGTGTACTGGGCCGCAAATGCCGCTGTACCAGGCAAAATCATTACAGCAAACGCTGCTGCCAATATCACCTTCACTTTCTTCAAAGTAAACATTTTGCACTCCTCCTTCGTAAATTAAGATTATCGCTTTACAGGCTCGCGGTATATTATTTAAATATTTATCCGGTTGTGGTCCGGGCGAGCCATCCATATTTCCAAAATGGAAATTTGGTTATTTTCTATTTTAACAGAGCTTCCATGCCGTTTCCATGTAAAATATCTGGCATCACGGCCAGGTAATGCTATTTTATTGCCGTTATATGCCAATTAAATTAACAGCGGGTTGATGGAATGCCAGCACCGTGTAATTAATTGTTGTTTGCATAATTTGTTTCCTGATATTCGGACAACCTTACCTTAAGGTTATAAGTAATTCCACTGTTAAATTAATTCGCTGCCGCTGTGTTTATCGGAAGTATTTTGCCGAATCCCGTCGGAGCCGCCTTAAGAGCCCGGATGGCGGTGCTTATCGAAAAAATATAGGCTTATTTCTGATTAAAAATATTTGATATTTTGATTAATTAAGCTATAATATCTTTAGTGGGGGATTAACTCAGCGGTCAGAGTGCTACTTTCACATAGTAGAAGTCGTAGGTTCAAATCCTATATCCCCCACCATTGTATAAGCAGTAAACAAAAACCTTTCGCATTGTTATATAATGCCTTAAATCTTAATCATGGGGATGTAGCTCAGTGGGAGAGCGTTCGGTTCGCATCCGAGAGGTCGAGGGTTCAACCCCCTTCATCTCCACCACTAAATAAGCCTTGAAATGCTGTATTTTCAAGGCTTTTAGTTTTTTGCTGATATAGTTATAAATTTTCAATCTGTCAAAGCTCTTTTGTTATCCTAAAACCCTGTAATTTTGAGCAATTATTGGTTTTCTTTGTTTAAGACAGTAAATATTTATGTTAAGTGAAATAAAATGTTTGATAATCATTTATAAGTTTTTACACGTATACTATTAAGCGTTAGAAAAAAAACTGATACAACAGAAAGCCCTTGTTACAAGGGCTTTCTGACGTTCTTAACAGTTTTCCAGGTTGTTTTCTCACTCAGGAGTATGTTCAAGCTGAAAATGGACCAGTATCCTGGCAAATGTTCCCGGCTGCTTCCTGTCAATGGTTTCTACGGCTGCGGTAGCCTGGCCGTTTCTAAGGTAGGCTTCAAAATCAATCATCCGCACTGGTATGTAAGAGCCGTCCTGGCCGAAAAATATCGCATCCGTTATTTCCTTTTCAAAAAATCCTTCCGCAAAATCATTGACTATAGGGTCATTATAGGATACCTTTTCGCCGCCAAGGTCATATACATGTGTCTCATCATCTGAACCAAAGGATTCGATTAAAATGTTTATAGTATTCGATTCACATGGATTCCAGTTTTTCACCTGCATTTTTACAGGAAATTCTTCAGGCAGGATGGTCAAATCCTCGTCCTCGCCGTCATATCTGTATCCTAATGTGCCAATACCTTGAACAAACACTCTTTCATCGTAGCTATTGTAAATGATTTCGTTCTGCTCATTCGTATCAATGGCCTTAAGCGTGCCTTCACCCTTCACCGTTATAAGATAACCCGGTATATCCAGGACTGTTTCAACAGTTAATTTAAATTTCAGGGCATTTAAAATCTCGTAGAAAGAACTGGACCCTCCTAATGCTCTGCAATACCTGTCAAGCACAAGTGCTGCGCCGAAAGCCCTGTACTCGTGTTCTTTTGTGAGTTTATCCATATAATATTTCCTTGCGTATTTTGTCCAATCAAGAAATGACGATACATGAGGAGCTTCTCCGGTTAAAAAGTCGTATGCTCTCCAAACTTTGTAAGCAGCATGGTAAACGGCCAAAAGCTTTTCTGGTTCGGGCTTGTACTGTTGTATAAGTTTTTCGATCTTAGCATTCATTCTTTCCATTAACTTGATTGCCCAGGAAAAATCAGACTTATGATCTGAAGACAGAATCCATACGTTTTTGTCCGCTGATATTAAACGATGTACTATTTCTGCTTCTTCCTTGGTTACTAATTCGGCATATTCATTGGCCTTTGCGATCTGCTGATCGTTCAAGCATTGAAAGCTTATGGATGGAGGCGCGGGGACAGTGATTGGTCTTTTCAGTAATTCCTTTGCAGCTTCAACAGCGGCATTGTACTCTTCTTTTGCTCTTTGTTCCAGCTTTTTAGCAGACGGATCTTTGTCGGGCACGTAAAACAGGGTGCTGAAATGTTCTATTGATGCCTTTATACCACCGTCATAAGCTTCTACGGGACAAAAAGCGGAGTAATTGTAATTTCTTCATCGTTAATCAGGCTGTTTCCAGGAATGGTAATGGTCCATTCTATTCCCGAATCATCTATTATGCTGATGCTTTTTTCGTTGCCATCAGCAGTGTATTGTAAGGATGCGGTTTTATCTTTGTCAACAGTAAATGTGACATTTCCCAAGCTTAAATCAGGAAGCCTGATTGGTTCCGAAGGGGTATATCCACAATTTCAACATCCGTATCAATATCAATATCAGTATCACTATTATCGGACTTAACAGTTTCCACTGTTTTAATGTCTTGCCGACTGCCGCTATCATCGGTTTTTTTTCTGTTATTGGCTTTGCGGGAACATCCGGTAAGTATCAATGAAGATATCACAAGTAAAGAAATGATTTTTTTCATGTTTTAAACCCCCTCGGTAATTTTTCACTGTGATGGTTCTTTTGGACCTGTCAATCCTTGGAGAATATTGTCTACCAATATTTTATTAACCTGGATTGCTGCGAAGATAGGTTATATATGCTTATAATCGGTAAGGAAAAAATTTCTTTCTTGCTAATATAGTTATGAGTTTTTAAAGCCGTAATAATTTTTCCAAAGCTGTTTTGTTATCCTAAAACCCTGTAATTTAGAGCAATTATAGGTTTTCTTCGATAAAAAAGTACATATTTTTGTTAAGTGAAATAAATAAAATGTTTGATATTCATTTAAGTTTTTGCATGTTGTTCTGTGAATGTCAGGCAGCAATATTGATATCGTAAACCATCGGGTAAGAAAACTTTACCTGGCTGAAAGAAATAAGGCAATTATTGTTAAGCAATATTTATTGTTATTTGATAGAATACACTCATAACAGTTACCATTAAGCGTTAGGGAGAAATAAAATGCATAGTTTTGAAAGGATATCCCAGGCACTGAAATATATCGACAGTCATTTGGCCGAAAATATAAGCATAGACCGGTTGGCTGGCATGTTTTACATGTCTCCGTTTTATTTCCATCGTACATTCTCGGCAATCGTTGGTAAGGCTATAGCTGATGAATGGCTTTTAAATAATGATAAAGGTTATTCACAAAGGCTTCTTAATGGAAAGTCCTATGTGGTGGAATTCTATGATGAACGCTTTAAAGGATATGATGCCGACTCAAATGTGGAGATATGGGTTCCGATCCGGAAATGAAGGCTCTATTTAACCTTGGTTCTTTGATTACAATGAATATGCAATTAATGTACAATAAGCGAAATTGTATTAATCTCGTACTCTTTTGGCAAATCTATCAACCAAGATTAATGCATAGAGAACCAACACGGTTCGGGTGGTTTCTTTATGTCCATACAAGAAAAGATTAATTTATGGTTTTGCATATTTAAACACTAATATAGAAATAATTGTGGATTTATTTACCATATGAGATAATATACTAAACAAAGAATTTCACTACGCATTATTTTTTCACAACACAAATGGTATCAATTGATACCATTTGTGTTGACATTGTATTATACTGGGGAATATAATTATTATGGGTGAAGAGAATTATACCAAAAGAATTGAGAGCAAACTGGAGGTTCAAACTTATTTGGCTCAGTTAAAATATGCGCTAAATAGCGGAAATACACGTATAGTGTTTCAGAAAAAAAGGCATGCTGATGAGAATAGGGACGAACGGTATACTAACCGGTATACAATTCACACGTTATTTCCAGACGAAGACGAAATACATGTACTAAAAAGAGAACTTTTGGGTCTGAGTTATCGTGACTATATTGAAACGGTAAAAGATACTACGTTTCCCGGAAAGTCAGAAATGCGTGTTTTTGGGAAAACATATTCAGATCGGGATGTATATATTAAAATAAGAGTGGAACTTTTAAGTATGAAAGGTGCTATTGGCGGCAATTTTATTCTTGTTATGTCGTTTCACTTTGCTGAAGTTGCTTTTAAGGATAGCGATTTTCCATATAGATGAGATAGGAGGTAGTATTAATGGAAGTTCTTAGAAAAGAAAAAAAGTTATGTCTTAGTTGCATGCAAGAACACCCTATTGACATAGTAAAAGTAGAAGAACATGAAATGTTTCGTGGTGTAAAAGTAAGATTCCATTCTATATATGAATATTGCCCATATACTGATGAGTATTCAGAAACAGAGGAAATGATTCGGGCTAATGGACTTGCAGTAAAAGATGCATATAGAAAGGAACTAAGTTTGCTCACATCGGATGAAATAAAAAAGATAAGAGAAAAGTATTGTATTAGCCAAAAAGATTTTTCCGAAGTACTAAACTGGGGTGCGGCAACTATTACGAGATATGAAAATCATCAAATTCAAGATAGAGCTCATGATGATATATTACGGAAAATTAATGAAGATCCTTCCTGGTTTATAGAAATGCTTAAAAGAGCAGAGGGAAAAATCTCGCCTAAAAAATATGCAGAATACTTAAAAAATGCACTTAGGCTTATCAGGAAGGATAAAAACCCATATTCAAATATTAGAATTAAAAATAAAGTAAGTTTTGAAGTTGCATCAATTGCCTGTGCATCTTATGGAGTATGTAGTTCCCCAACTTTTGGGAGTTCTTTGATTTATAGAGAAAATCAATCAAAGGAATCAATAGTTAACAACGGGAAAGTAATAGTTGCTATATAAGGGGGATGCTGATTTGAAAAAAAGTAGCTTTCAGATGATTGGGAAACCACAAGTTACGAATATACGTTTTTGTATTAATAAAGAGTACTTATTTAGTGGAGAAATACCGGTAGAAATTAACAGTCATATTCATATATCAAAAAATAGTGATGAGCAAAAGAGAGAAGCTATTGTTACATTAAGTATCGAGATATTTACTGAAGAAGATGATTCTAATATCCCGTTTAAATTGGTTATGGAGAATCAGGGCTGCTTTGTTTGGGACGAAGAACTCTCAAAAGATTCTGTACAACTTGAAACAATGTTAAAACAAAATGCTCCGGCAGTTCTATATAGCTACCTACGACCAATTATTTCATTAATAACGATTGAAGCTAACATGCCACCTCTAGTATTACCTCTTATGAATTTTGTTGAGTAGGTTATTAGAGGTATGTTCCATTTCCCGAAGGGAATGTATGCCATGCGTCCGGTGAAGCCGGACGCATGTGTCAGCATTTGCGAACAAGTCTAATATAAAATTCCACGGCGCGTTTTGCCACCTCAACCCGGACGTGTTCGTCGTTGCCGTGAATGCTGTCGCGCTCATCTTCGGTCAGGTCGGCGGCCGAGAAGCGATACACATGGTTTGATATGCGGCCGTAATGGCGGCTGTCCGAGCACTCCAATCAGGCCGCAGGGACGGGTGATCCCGGGAAAAACGTTTTCAACGACGGCGCCGCCTTCATCGAGCACAAGAGCGGGCGTTATGCCCTGCTGTTCAAACCAGTCAACAATATTCGGCGCCCCGGGGCCGTTTATCTCCTCACAGCCGGAGAAGGCAAAATAAATATCGTGCTTTGGTTTAAACCCTTGGGAAATAAGGTGGTCTGCGGCGTACAAAATACCGTTGACTGTTAACTTCGTATCAAGGCATCCCCTGCCCCACAGCACTCCATTTTCATCGATAACAGCGTCAAATGGAGGCTTTGTCCAGTCTTCCTCATTTACCGGCACGACGTCGTAATGCGCCATAAGGCTCGAAGGCTCGCTGTGTTCGATGCCCTCCCATTTAAATAAAAGGGCTCTGCCGGGAAGGCGGGTCAGCGTACATACACTAGCTACTTCCGGATAAAGCTTCGGAAGCAGGTCGATAAATTTTTCAAACTCAGCATCATCCTCCAGCGAGGAGTGTAGAAGGATACGGTACGGCAGCGTACCAACTCCTGCAACGCGGATACGGCCGCTCCTTCGTTAAAGCTCACTTCCTCAGGCTCTTTGGCTTTTTCCGCTGGGGGTTTGAACATGGCAGTCCTGATGAGGATTATCGTAATAAATACGGCAATTACGGCAAGAATAATGTAAAGTGCAGCCATTTATTTCCTCCTTCTCTAATCCAGCATGCCTTTTTTATACATGAACCTGCTGACGGTCAAAGTGAAAAGCACGCTTACCGGGTAACTGGTGAGGTTATTTAATCATGAATTTATGCAGTCCAATTTAAACGCATAAATTCATGATGCAATGTTCTCGGGTACCCGTTCGAAATCTTCGATTTCGGCAACGGTATTATATCACAGCTTGCGGCTGAAAAACAGTGGAGTTCAGACTCTGTCTGGTAAGCGTCAAACACTCACAGACCTTGATAAGATATATCAGCGTTTCTTACCGCCTAACCATTTATAAAAAGCATTAGAGATTTCAATCCTAAACTCTTCATCCGACAGGTCAAGTGCAGTTCCGCGTTCATATGGAGACTGTCAGATAGAGTGTGTAAATAAAAACTCTACCTGACAGTTTTTTCATTGTTATC
>LFRV01000009.1:0-3893 GCA_001512485.1 Clostridiales bacterium DTU069
TATCCGGTTTTATTGTCCGGATACTCCCGGAAATACTGTCCGAATAATCCGGAATACGCAGCTGGTCATAGCAGTACACAGACTTTAGAGAAATACTACGCACAAATTTATAAGAAGAACAAGAAAATAGCAGCAAACAAATTTGATAAATTAGATGACATGGTAAGAAGGGTAGGGGAAAGTAAGATAATATCTATTTGTGCATAATAAGGATGAGGGTCAGTAGTTATAAAACTATTGACTCTCATTTTTATTGTAATAAAATGTTAAATGATATATAATGGCTTCAAATAATTAATCATGACAAGAACTAGTGAAGAATGGATAAGGACTAAAGTAAAATAAGTTAGGGGGAAGCTACATGCCAATAACAGTTAAAGAATTATTTAATTCTGTGGGTAAAGAAATAATGGGACAAGTTAAATGGAATGAAAAGATTAACTGTAGCTTACCAGGTGTATACTGTGTAGCTATATCAAGTAAAGAAGATGTACTAGAGACTATTGAAGAATACCCAGTATCAGTTAATAAGATCGAAGAGTGGATTGAATACGTACCTAATATGAAAATTGATGGGAACAAACCAACAGTAGAGGCAGTAGTAGAAAGATTAAATAAATTTTGGCTACCAAAAGAGACAATACTTTATATTGGCAAAGCAGGAACTTCACTTAGAGATAGAGTTAATCAATACTATAATACAAAATTAGGAGATAAACGACCTCATGCAGGAGGACATTGGTTAAAAACATTAGATAATCTAAATGAGCTAAATGTATTTTGGACAGTATCTGGAGATAAAGATGCAGAAGAATTAGAGCAGGAACTTTTAAGAAAATTTGTAGAAAGCATTGATTACAATAGTGAATTATATGATGATGAACATCCATTCCCATTTGCTAATTTGGAGCATCCAAAAGGAAAGAGAAAAATACATGGTATAAGTAAATCTGTTAATAGATAAATATGAAGATACATGTAAGTCAATATATACTATATATAATAGGAAGGAACTTTTCCAACATACCAAAAAATGGTACTTGATAAACAAATAATTATATAATATAATTAGGCAAGTCAAACAAGGTACGGATAAATCGGTCAAGTGAATTTACGCACGATTTACGCACGGTCAGAAGTGAAAAAAATGAAATAATCAATATATAGTGTTGAAAACCTTGATATTAGTACTATATATTGTGTATTTGGGAAAAATTAAATCCGTACATCAGTTACCAAAGAGATAGGACCAATGTCAATTACCGAGCAACATTGCTTGGAATTACAAAGTATATATTTTGCAAGCACACAACCGTCAGGGGGAGTCAACCCTTGGCGGTTTTTTATGTGCGATCTACGCATAGATATAAATAAAAATTATTTATATCTATCTTATTTTATAATGAGGACCCAACACGCTTTAAGGGAACAACTACTTTTTATTTGCGTCTAATAAAATATAGACTATAAAATTTTAGTATCTAAGGGTTTAAGAAGGAGGATAAGATATATGATAATGCAAAATAAAAAGATATTTCTCTTGGGTTTAGCAGGTTTTATTCTCTTGATTGGTTTGGCTCTTGCAAAAGAACAGGTTAACAAGGAAAAAGATATTTTTGTATCTAATAAGGGAACAGCACTTATAGAAAAAAGTAATGAAAGCAAAATCGAAGATATTATCTATCCAGAAGAAGACAATCAAACATTTGAAGACCTAATGAATGCACCGAAAACATTAAAGATTGGTATTGAAGAGATTTATCTCAACGTCGCATTGTGGCGGGATTATATGCCTCGTCCAATACCTGAAGGAGTGGAAGAACTTCCAGAAGTACACCCTATTATGGGGACAATAGAAATTTTGAACAGTAATCAGGTCAATATCAGCGATAGTTTTGTAATTGAAAGATTCTGGATGATTATGGATAATAAGGTAGTATGGGAAACAATACCTACTGTAACAGAATATGAGAATGTAAGACGAATTAGTGTCGGAGGTGGACTAAAGGGTGGACCAAAGGTAGATGTTATTGTGAGAATTATAGATAAGGAAGGCAATAAGCATTTACTCAAGGTGCGAAACCAAGGTATATTTACAACAGCATAAGATATTAAAATGAGTTTAGCTAGGGAAATACGGAAAATATTAGGGATATTTTTACTCCAAGAACTGCTGATTCCAATCAAGCATCTATATCAACTTACAAACAGGTTGCTCATGGCTTTAAGGTTTACACACAATTTACACACGGATAAAGATATGAACCTTTGAATTATCAATATATAGTGCTTAATATGTGAATATAAGTACTATATATAGTACGCTTTGGACAATTTAATTCCGCACATCAGTTATCAAAGAGATAGTTCTTGTTGTTTATTTACACACGAGTTTGTTTACAATTACAAAGTTTGCTTATCGCAAGCGCCAACCGTCATTGGTTTAAATACCTTTGGCGGTTTTTTGTTGTGTTCAAATTACAGATTTGTGGTAAAATCTAAATGTCATATAATTGACATAAAAAAAATAACAACAAAAGGATGAGACTATGCTTTACAGAAAAATTATTGTTATCTTACTTGTTTCATTTATTCTGTTATCGGGCTGTTCACAAAAAGCCAAATCAGAAACTAAAACTTTTCAAAAGTCGTAAGAGGTTTCAAGTGTACATACTGGTGAGAAAACTGAACAGTAGGATGGAAAAAAAGATTAATTCGGTTTCTTATGAATCGGCATCAGAGAGTAATATTCCTGAAAATGACGCGGCGGAAGCGGAAGAGAATGCTCCCGAAAATGGTACAGTGGAGACAGAAGAGGATACCCCTGGAAACAATGTAGTGGAAACAGAAGAAGAGAAAAATGAGGGTGGAAATGAGAAAAACAATGTTATAGAGCTTATCCCGATGGCGCAACTGCCGGAACTGAACATGGAGCCCCAAACGCCTTACACGATAGATGATATAATCTCGGTTGGAACTTCGATGCTTACTCCTGTTTATCACGATACTTTCAGGTATCAGATCCGGGAGTTTACAAAGAATCCTGCAAGGCTTGTTATTGACATTGGCAACACAGGTGATGAAACTCTTGTCATTACCGATGAAAACATGCAATTCTCCATCCTGGACAGTGAAGGTAATGATGTTGCGGGTTCTAAAGTGCAGGATGCGCCAGTCTCAATCGCCCCGGGAGAAATTAAGAGAGTGGTTGTCACTGCACAGAATCCGGACGCAGGGCTTGTTTTTCTTGAGTTGGAAGGACTATCTTACTCTCTTGGTCATCCCATCTTTTTTGCCGTAATGGATGATGCGACCGATGTTGCCGACACTACTCCATACTATAAGTATGGATATACCATGGACGATGAAAAAGGCGTTCCCTTTATAATAGCACAGCACTTCAGGCAAGTGATAGGAAACGGCAAACTGAAGGCTATGGCCAGTAATCTCATCGTGGTGGAGAATGACAGGATCGGCCCATTAGAGAAGGGAGACGGTTTCCTGGCTTTGGTTAAGGTCAAGATAGCCAATACCTCTAACGAAGTTATGACAATCGAAAGACTTTTCACCCGCAGCGGGGGAGCTGCGCTTGACTTTACCGAAGAGGATATGGCTGTTTTGGGGGATAAAGGTCTGCCTTTCACGATAGAGCCTTTCTCGATTGCGGAAGGTTGGGTTCCTTTCAGGGTCAGGGACGGCCGGGACGGATATGGCATTGTCTTTTACACTAATCTTGGAGGGTTTTTTTGGGGCATCTTCAGACCTATCCGATTTATCCGGATTAATAAACATGATTTCAAGACCGGCAAACTTTGCACACCCTATATACTTACCATAACAAAAAAACGACAACCGCCGGGAATTAATGCCCGGCGGTTGTCGGAGCCTGTTCT
>LFRV01000009.1:3903-7781 GCA_001512485.1 Clostridiales bacterium DTU069
TGGAATTATATCACATGGGGGAAGTTGAATATAATCTTTAACTTCCCCATGTTTTACTTTAAAATTGAGGTTTTCTACCAACCCCTGCCGGAAAACTTTCAACAAAATTTATTGACTTGGCCTCTNNNGCCCGTCTTCCCCTCTTTCATATGCGGCCACACCGGAAATCGCAATTCTTTTTCGTTCTTCCTGTCCTGCCCTGGTTACGATATGTACCCATTCAATCACACAAGTGGTTCCATCGTCTATAATTGTTTCATAGCGCATACCAACACACCGGGGAATGTATTCGGCCATTGCTTCATATTTTTTTCGCATTTCTTCCTGTGTTTCAGCCGTTGTATGCCGCGTGTCCACCGGTTCATATCCGCCAAATTTGCAATTCGGGCTCATGCAGGCTAAAATCCGGTCAACATCCACGTGCGGCACATGGTGGAGTGCCTCATAATATTCGCGTACCGCACCTGTCAATAATCCCGGATCTCCCATTTCCAAATGCGCGGATTCGAATATTGGTTTTCTGTATGCTTGTAATCCGGGAACAAACGTATGGTGGCAATATATCCTAACCTCATCCAAAGTATCCTTTGTACGCAGGTCGCCAATAACAAACATGGGTACCTGGTTAATCTCATCGTCAACAACAAAATTTACAACCAACTCAGTTACGGATCTGCCATTGGCACGTGTTTGTATAACAGGTGTTACAAAAGCCCGTTGTGCATGAAAGGTAGGGAGCCAGCCCTCGACAAAACTCCGGATGCCTTCAAGGCCTTCAAACCTCCCATAGGGTGCATCTACAGCGCTGGGTACGTTCCCGAAAAGCTTTTTATCAGAAAATAGTCCCAGCGCAGTCTCAAGGTCCTGATTACAAACCGCATTAATAAACTTAAGCTCGGGCGAAGTTGCCAGTATCTGATAATGCGATCCCAAATACATTTTTGCAAGACTGCATTCCTTTCGAATTTTCATAATAAATATACCTCCTCCGTTTGATTGTATACTGTTTTAACCTTTGACGGCGCCTGCCACCATACCTTTAATAATTTGTTTAGAAAATGAAACATAAAGCAAAAGAGCCGGAAACATGGTAATAATCATAGCTGTCATCATTTTCGGATAATCAATGCGATTTTCGCCTTTAAACCTTGTCAGTGCCAGTGAAATGGTATACAGCTTCTCCTTGTTAAACAGGATCAATGAATAGCTGAATTCATTCCAGCAGTGGAAAAATGCAATAATACCCGCTGTAACCAGTACCGGCGTAACTATGGGAAGAATAATAGAAAACAACGTTCTTGAAAAACTGCTTCCGTCAATTGCAGCCGCCTCCTCCAGTTCTTTTGGAATTGTTGATACATAGCTGGTAACTAAAAAGATAGTAACAGGCAGTTCCATCGAAGCTACGGGCAGAATTGTTGAATACCATTTATTAGTAAGGCCAATAAAAGAGAACATAATATAGGTAGGTACCAGCAATGCATGAATGGGTATAAATAAATTACTTACATAAAATCCAAACAATGGTGTACGTAATTTAAACCGGAATCGGGCCAAGAAGTACCCGTTTGTAAACCCAAAGAAAAGAACCAAAAATAAAATTATTGCTGTATTTCGTAATGTATTCCAGATATACAGACTAATAGGCGTTGTTTCAAAAACATATTTATAGTTTTCTATATTGAATGATTTCGGCAAAGCTATAATGCTTGATTCAAATTGAGCGCTTGTCTTTAAAGTCGATAAAAACAACCATATAACCGGTATAACACATGAAATTGAGAATAGGATTGGGACTATGTTCGTGAGGAAAATTTTAATATAGTCACCTAAACTTTTTTTCATTCCTTGCATTATATAATATCTCCCTTCTTGTTTGACAGTATTAACCGGCTTAAAAGAAATATCGCCGCGGTCACAACAAAGATACAAACAGACAAAGCGCTGCCATAACCTAAATTCATTTCAGTAAAGGATATTTTATACGTATACACTGCTAAAACACTGGAAGCGTACCCCGGACCTCCGTTCGTCATAGCGATAATGTGATCAAACACCTTCATATTGGCTGAGATACAAAGCATAACACAAACAGACAGAGTACTTTTAATTAAAGGCAAGGTAATTGATATTGCTTTTCTAAATCCTGAAGCACCATCAATCTCAGCCATTTCATATATACTTTTATCAATTGATGTCATCGCAGAAAGGATTATAACTAAGTGGAACCCAATATATTGCCATATCAGCGGAATACACACAAAAAACATTACGGTATCCGACTGGCCAAGCCATGGCTTAACAGCATCGGCGTAGCCTAAAGCACGCATAAAATAAGCGATCACTCCGTAATGATAATCGAAAACCATTGACCAAATGTATCCAACTACAACAGCTGAAAGTGTTACAGGAAAATACATAACTGTTCTGTGTAACCCTGCGAATCGAATAAACCTGGAGTTCAAAAAACAGGCAAGCACAAACGCAATTCCAATTTGACCAACCAGGCAAACTGCTATCAGAAATAAGTTATTTTGCAGAGACATCCAAACATATTTATCCGCAAAAAGAGTTTTATAATTATCAAGTCCTACAAATCGTAAATTTTTAATGTTGCTGAACTTATAAAAACTAAACGTTACTGCCATAATCAGCGGCACAATCAACATTCCGAAATAAACAAGAAAACTTGGAAGCATATATGCTGTCATCACCAGTGGTCGCGGTTGCAATCTCTTGTTTAGCATCTCAATAAACCTCCATAAAATCACCTGAATTGAAAATATAGAGCGTTTGTGATAAACGCTCTATATTTCAGTTTACCATATCGCAAAACTCATTCATTATTACATTGTTATGGCATTTGCGCTTCATATGCTTTTTGAATTTCCGCACCACATTCCTCTGCAGTAATAGATCCGGAGAGGAAACTTGCAAGCGAAGCTTCAATGGTTCTTGCGACAGATGCATGCAGGTTATATGTTATTTGCGGTACATTCTTATGGGAATTCATAACACCAAACATATCCTGCTGCATCGGCTTCAAGCCAGACAAATCTACATTAACTTCTACCGGCCCCATTTCCCCGACTTCTGCCATATACTTGCTGTATCTGTCAGTTCCTAAGAATTGAAGGAAAGCAATAGCAGCCTGCTTTTTCATCTCATCTTTAGCTACTTTTGCATTGAGACCAAACCCCTGGGGAACGGCATAATCAACAGTCGGTTTTTCACCGCTGAATGTCGGTACCGGAGCCACGCGGATTATATCAGCAATACCCGGGTTTTCTTTATCATGTGCAATAATTGAACCTGCGACCCAGCTTCCGCTAATATGAGCACCAGCTTTTCCTTTAGCCAGTTCTGCAACAGCCCACTGGTCGTCCGCTGAAATAAAGTCCGGATTCCATAACGGGCGCAGAGAAGCGAATTTTTCCAAGGCTTCTATCAGGCAATCATCCGTAAAACTGGCTGAACCGTCCATTGCACCGATTGAATCCACCCACTCTGTGCCACATACCTCATGCATGATTGCGTTAAAATAAGAGGCCAATGCAAACCAGGATAGCTTATTTGCAAAAAGAATAGTCGGGATTCCTTTGCTCTTGAAAAATTCATTTGCTTTCAGCACTTCATCCCAGGTGCTCGGGAATTCATCATAGCCGGCTTCCTTCCATAATTCCGAATTGTAATACATATAGTTATATGTTGTGTACTTGATAGGAACACCATAAACAGCACCATTATAGCTGAATGTCCTCAAATTATCACGGTAGAAATTTTTGTCCAAATAATCGGTAACATCTAAAAGCATGTTATCCTCTTTAACCGCATCAAACACCGCATTATTAAGATAAACCACGTCCGGCAATTCGTCT
>LFRV01000029.1 GCA_001512485.1 Clostridiales bacterium DTU069
TCCTGTATGATTATATCCTCGATAAAGTTGGATACTTTAATGTCCTTCTCGTTATTCTCTCTAACGTCCTTTTCCATAGTCTCTTTAACGTCCTTCTCCATAATTTCCTCCAATTACCATGCATAGGTTTTTTGCTTCGTGCGGCTGCGATTTCCGCGTTGCTGTAATGCACGTTATAATGCTTTATTATAAGCCATTTTACGGTTCATGTAAACTATATGAAATGAAACACCAGCAATGCCTNNTAATTTAGTACGTCAGTTGTTTGTACAGCGCATAATTCTGAAGAACTATTGTACAATAGTTCAATAAGCAGTGTATGAACAATATTCACGCGGCCTGAATCAGGACCCGCAGGAGTATCGAATTATAGTTTAAAAACGACACTTGAACAGCAATGCTTATACAGCCGCATACAAGTAATTGTTCACCATCAACGCAGGTATTGAGAAGTTCCGTAATATACTTTATAATGTGTATATCCCGGTTTAGCCGGCAATTTTTACATGATAATCTGAAACTTGCAGAATGACGATAATGGGGAAACTGATAAAGGGAGAAATTTAAAAGGGGATGATCCTATTAATCTTAATGATTGGTTAAATCATAAGCTTCCTGAGGTTGCCGGGGCGCTCGAGGAAATAAACAGTAAAAATTCTTTAATAAATAAAACAATAGGCTTTGCGGGCAAGGAAAGGGTGTACCGGGTGCTGAATTTAATCCGGTCAGCTTTGTTCCCCGGAGTGTATGAAAAACACCCGATAAACGAGTCAAACATTAATATATTGACCGGGAACAATATTCGCGCGGCGGCGATTGAGCTGAGAGAGCTAATAGAAAAGTGCCTGCAAAATGAATGCGACAAAAAGGATAAAGCACATCCCGGATGCACTGAATGTATGGAAAGAGCCGATTGTATAACTATAGATTTTCTTGAGCAGCTTCCCAAAATCCGTGAACTTTTACATAAAGATATCGAAGCGGCATATGAAGGGGATCCTGCCGCGCTGCGCAGGGAAGAAATAATTCTGAGCTACCCTTCAATTGAGGCGTTAAGCGTTCACCGCATCGCGCATGTTTTGTATAAGAACAAAGTGCCGATTATTCCAAGAATAATGTCGGAATACGCTCATCAGAGAACCGGCATCGATATTAATCCCGGCGCTCAGATCGGGGAATACTTCTTTATTGATCATGGCACCGGTGTGGTAATAGGCGAAACATGCGTTATTGGAAATCGTGTTAAGATATACCAGGGAGTTACTCTCGGTGCAAAAAGCTTTACGCTTGATGAAAAAGGCAACCCCATAAAGGGAATTAAAAGGCACCCAGACATAGAGGACAATGTTATAATCTATGCCGGAGCTACTATTCTCGGCGGTGATACGGTTATAGGCCATGATTCGGTTATCGGCGGGAATGTATGGCTGACGCGTTCCGTTCCCCCGTATTCAAAGGTATATAATTCGCAGCCGTCACCGACAATAAAAAACGGAAAGCCTGATGACATGATTGAACGCGGAAGCCGTTACAGCAATAAATAGGCTCTTTTGACTAATTATGAAGGAAATTAGACCCTAAGAAGAGGAGAATAAATATGAAGCTGTATAATACATTAACTAGAAAAAAAGAAGATTTTGTGCCTCTTAAGCCCGGTGAAGTGACAATGTACAGTTGCGGGCCTACGGTATATAACTATTTTCATATTGGAAACGCGAGGCCGTTTATTATTTTCGATGTTTTAAGACGCTTCCTCGAATATACCGGGTATAACGTGAAGTTTGTACAAAACTTCACCGACATTGATGACAAAATGATAAAAAAGGCAAATGAAGAGGGCAAGTCCGTCTTTGATATTGCCGAATTTTATATCGGCGAATACTATAAAGATGCCCGCGCGCTGGGGATAAAAGACCCCACGGTGGCCCCGAGAGCTACCGATAATATTGACGCTATTATATCGACAATAGAAAAGCTTATCGAAAAAGGCTATGCATATGAAGAAGAGGGAGATGTTTATTTCAGCGCCCGATCCTTTGACGAATACGGAAAGCTGTCCGGTCATAATATCGAGGATCTTGAGGCAGGAGCAAGAGTCAGCGTTGACGAGAGAAAAAAGAACCCGGCTGACTTTGCGTTGTGGAAAGCGCAGAAACCAGGCGAACCCGCGTGGGACAGTCCCTGGGGAAAAGGAAGACCGGGCTGGCATATTGAATGTTCGGCAATGGCGAACAGGTTTCTCGGCGAAACCATTGACATTCACAGCGGAGGCCAGGATCTGATTTTCCCGCATCATGAAAATGAAATAGCGCAAAGCGAAGCTGCAAACGGAAAGCCTTTTGCACGGTATTGGCTTCATAACGGTTTTATCACTATAGACAACGAAAAGATGTCAAAGTCGGCAGGAAACTTTTTTACCGTGCGCGACATAGCGAAAGAATACGATTATGAAGTTATTCGCTTTTTTATGTTAACCGCGCATTACAGGAGCCCGATAAACTTTAGCGATGAATTGCTTGAGCAGGCTAAGTCAGCGTTGAACCGGATATACGAGTGCCGGGATAATATGCTTTTCTATTTTTCAAACAGTGAAAATGAAGGAACCGATGAAGCTGTTTTGGAGAAATTGCGGCAATACAAGACTAAGTTTATTCAGGCGATGGAAGATGATTTGAATACAGCCGATGCCCTTGGGGCGATATTTGAGCTTGTCAGAGAAATAAATACAATCATTGCTTTACAGGTGCCGCCGGGTAAAGGCACAGTCGAAAAGGCTTACGAACTGCTGGCCGAGTTGACCGGGGTTCTTGGGATATTGAGCAGGAAGCACGAAAACAATATCGATGAAGAAGTGGAAGGGCTTATAGAGGAACGCCAGAAGGCGAGAGCAGAAAAAAATTATAAAAGGGCAGATGAAATACGCGATCTATTGAATAAAATGGGCTTTGAAATTCAGGATACCCCCCATGGGGTTAAAGTGGTTTCGAAAAACCGCCGGTGACAAGTAAGAAAAGGAATGTGCCGGATTAAGGGGGATAGTGGATGAAGCAGCATATTACTCCGGAGGATCTTTTAAAACTTAACAGCAGCCAGGTCCTGAATTTAAGGGATATGTGGATGCCGAAGCCGAATACGATGGCTATGGCCAGGATCTGTAAGGATGTCATAAATGATGAATATGAAACGATAGTTTTTGTTATTGGTGAAGTGATAGTCCAGGAAGACAGTACAAGGTTGATACTGAAAAGTCTGAATCCGTCAGGTGATACCGGCATTGCTGAAGATGACATGGAATTGCCGGAAGATGACGACGATGATGAAGAGTTTTTCTTCGAATATTCCGGGCCGGATCAATACTTCAGCAAGGACGACTGCCTTCCGGTTTTGAACATAGGTCAGATAATAGAAATGCTGAGCCGTGTTAAGTACGGCCAGGACGGTTTTTCGATATTCATCCCTCCCGCTAAAAGGTTGGTCGGAGACAGGGGTTGCAGGGTTGTAAACGGCAATGAGATGGAATTTGAGGAGGAAGAACTCTGCGACGCGCTGTGGAATGCACTTGTAGAGTTTCTGTAATTAATAAGAGAAGGACAAGCTGTCCTTCTCTGTTATAAAAATCTATGTATTAATCAATTAAACTGTCAACGCAGTTTATATTTTTTCAGCTTCTCATCCAGTTCAACGACAAGCTGGGACAAGCTTGCCGAAGCCTCCTGCAATTCTTCGAAAGCTTTCATTTGGGTTTCCGTTAACGCCGCCATTTCCTCGCTTGCTGCCGCGGTTTCCTGTGATACCGAAGAAATCTGTTCGATTGATTTAATTACTTCGTCTTTGTCCTGCTGCATTTTGTTGACCGATTCGTTTACGTTCCTGAATTTTCCGACAATAGCGTTAATAGCGTTTTCGATATCCCGGAATGCGTTTCTTGTTTCTTCAACCGAAAGGTTCTGTTCTTCAGAAGTCTTTCTTAAATCGTCCATTACTGCGATTGCCATTTGAGACTCTTCGCTTATGCTTTCCACGAGGTTCTCAATTTCGAGGTTTGATTGCCTGCTCTGATCGGCAAGCTTTCTTACTTCTTCGGCCACGACCGCGAAACCAAGACCTGCTTCTCCGGCTCTGGCCGCTTCAATTGCGGCGTTTAAAGCGAGAAGATTTGTTTGCTCCGTAATGTTTTCTATTGATTTCGTGAAATTTGTGATTTGTTGTAACGTATTAATAAGTTTTTCAATAACGGAAAATATCTTTTCCGATGCGGCATAATTCATCTCGGATTTTTCCTTCAAAAGTTGAACGGTATTGACGCCTGCGGTATTAACCTGCGCGATTTTATCGGTTTCTTTTATTATTTCATTTGAACTGTTATAAACGGAGTTGATTTGATCCGCAAGCTTTTCAACGATTAACACCGAATTCTGGGCTTCTTCCGCCTGGTTTGAAGCGCCTTTTGAAATTTCATCCGTCGAGTTTGCGATCGTCCTTACAGCTTCCGAAGCGTTTTTAGATACCGTGTTAACAGTATAAGACGAAGCGTTTATTGCAAGCGATAGTTGAAAGAAACCGTCAATTAGTTTCTTAATATCGCTTAAAACCATATTTACAGTGGTTGCTACCGGTCCTAAAATTCCGTATTCTTTTGGGACTATGAGAACTGAAAAGTCACCCTCTTTTATTTTTTCCATTTCATTCGAAAATCTGTCCGCAAGGCGTTTTATCGACAGTTCAATCGCGAGCTTGGAAGAAAATGCGATAACAAAAGCAAAAGCCGTTAGGACCGGAACAAACAACCAATTGCCTGTTTGCAAAGCAAAAACAATTCCAAGCACAAGACCTGCAATTGTTGCAATAATCATGACCAACTGAGTAAGATTTATTCTTTTTTTTTCTTTCGCCATAAGAATCCCCCTTATATTCAGACATTATGCCAGTTAAATTAAACTAAAACAAACACTTTAAAAACATTTTTTAATATTCAGATTTTTCTTGTATATTATGTCGGCAAACAGGAATGAAAAAATAAGACAAGTTTTATCAGGTTACAGTCTTTCTACTTCGTCAATTGAAATGTCCCTGGTATGCCGGGTATGAATCCATTCTTTTCTTCTCGCGTCCTTTATTCCGGCGATTGTTACCGGCAACCATGTAAAACAATAGAACGGATATATGAAAAAACCGAGTATTATTTTTATATCCCATTTTTTGTCGAACAATACCACCAAAGGCCCGAACAAAAGCTGTATTAGTACAATTACCGACCAGATTTCGTCAGGAAATGCATATCCGATTATGTAGAAAGGTGCTTCGGGGAACACCACTTCCGACCATGAGAAAAGCATAGCCAGTCCGAAACAAATAAATCGTATCGGCTGGAACAGGTATACCGCGCAGTCAAATGCCTTTAAGTCGGCTTCCCTGAATGCTTTTTTGAAAAGCTTCGGCAGGTAACGTATCGCGCAGTCGGTATGCCCCTGCATCCATCTTTTGCGCTGGCGCCATGACTGGATAAACGTAAGGGGTTTCTCGTCATAAACAACGGCCTTCCTGCAAAAAGAGACCTTTCTGTCGTTCAGCACAAGCTTCATTGTGAACTCAAGATCCTCTGTCAGGCATGTAGCTCCCCAGCCGATTTCTTTTATAACCGAGGTGCGTATACAAAAACCGGTTCCGCATAACCCGGAGCTTAAACCGAGGTTATATCTGGTCTGCTGGAAAACCCTGTTTGACAACCAGAAAGCAATGGAATAGGAAAGAGTAATCCATGAATCAAAAGGGTTTTTGCTGTCAATATACCCCTGTATAACTTCGTGTCCCATATTCAGCATTGCGTTTATTTCCATAAGGTATGTTGAAGTGACAACATTATCGGCATCAAACACGCAAATTGCGTCATAGTCTTTCTGCATGTTGAAAATTCTTGTAAAAGCCCATTCCAATGCATAACCTTTTCCCCGCTTATTATCGTTTTTGCGTATTAGAACATCGGCACCTGTTTTTTTCGCTTCATATGCGGTGTTATCGGTGCAATTGTCGCATATGACGAATATATCGTAGAGATCGGCGGGATACTTTTGTTTTTTCAGGCTTTTAACCATGCTGCCGATTACTTTTTCTTCATTATGCGCGGGTATGACGATAGCAAAGCTGTTAAAAACAGCGGTTCCGGTTTTTTCTTCGCCGGCGGACGGAAACGGAAGCCATCCCGATATCATGATTACGGTATAGTAAGCTCCAAGTATAAATAGAAAAATCTGAATCAGGTATGAAAATGAAAAAAGGATCAAATGAATAATCGCTTCCATAAATTCCTCCGGTACGCGCTTTTGTGTTTTTTATATACTTTATATTGACATTTCAACACACAATTTCTTTTATATTTTCTGCACGAAGGACAAAAATATAATTGGTAAATCAATCATAACGAAACATACGAACCAGGACCTGTTGGATTACTATTAATGGGTCACTTATTGAACTATTGTACAATAACGTCAACAAAAAGCTTCATTCGCAAGAGCTGCACAGTTCAGCTCGGGCAAGTCGAAACTCACAAAAATACTTTTAAAATTATTGCTGGCAGCATTATTTCCGCGGGTCCTGTCTCGGGTGTTTCGTTTCCTAGGTCGACAAAGCACATACCAACAACACGCTTCAGAATCCTGTTCATTTTTCTGTTGAGAGGTCTCCATATCCCGGGTCGCTCACTAACCCGCTCCACATTTATCTGTAAGCAGCAGGGCGATGAAGCATGTCGCCCGTCGTCACCGAAAACACCCGAGCCACCCGCTGTTTTTCTGGTTGAATCAGCACAATAATTATGAAAAACTGTTGTACAATAGTTCATAAGTCAATTTCTGATTAAATGCTTCCGCATATTTTGTTTCGTGCGATTTGGGAAATATTTGATTTACCCGCGTCAAAGGGAATGATATAATTGATTTGCCGCCAATTGTGTACTACCTTCATGGAGGTTATGCATGGGGAAACCTTATATTAACAATGCCGTTATCGGGAATGGAAGCATGCTCGGATGCATTACCGAATCAGGCGAACTTATCCGTCTGTACTGGCCTGAAATTGATTACCCGCAGCATATTGAAAAAATGCTTACGGGTTTCTTCGGTTTTAACAATAATACCGGTACGATCTGGTTCAGTGAAGGTGATCACGAAATAACCCAGCGCTATGTTGAAAAAACAAATATACTTGAAACGTCGGCAGTTTTGCAAAAACTAAACCTGTCGGTGACACAGACGGACTTTTGTCTTCCCGATTCACCGGTTATGGTACGCCGTTATTATGTAAAGAACACCGGTGAAGATAATATTCATCTCGGAATAGGGCTCGCATCGCATGTAATATCGAATGAGATTGATATAGGATGCTCGATGTTTGATTTTTATCTTGACGCGTTGGTTCACTACCGCCATGACTGCTACTGGGCGATAACTTCGGATATCGAAGTAAGGGAATTTCAGATTGGAAACAACCCGTTCGGCGCTGTCTGGGAAAGAAAGCTGAACGGCATAGACAGCATAGGAATGTCCCCTGACGGCGCGTTGTTGTGGGATATGGGCATACTGCAGCCGGGCGCGGAAACCGGTCTTACTCTGCATATGACGTTTTCAACGTCCCTTAATGAACTGAAAAAGACCGCATTGGATATAAAACAGATGAGTTTTGACGAACTTTACGGTATAACAAAGCGATATTGGAACAATTTTTTCAGCGGCTTTATTAATACGTTTACCGGCAATGAAAGAATAGACAGGATATATGAACGTTCTCTGATGCTTTTTAAATTAATGTCGGACAAAAAAACCGGCGGCATTCTCGCGTCGCCTGAAACTGATGAGGGCTTTACGCAGTGCGGCAGGTACGCGTACTGCTGGTGCAGGGATGCGGCCTTTATAACGCGGGCATTTGACGAAGCCGGCATGTACCGTGAGACCGAAAGGTTTTATGAGTGGGCTCGTAATGTACAGGATATCGAAGGGTTCTGGCACCAGCGTTATTTTATGAACGGCAATGTAGCGCCGTCATGGGGAATACAGATTGATGAAACCGGAGCGATACTGTTTGGAATACTTGACCACTTCAATTATGTAAATGATATTGATTTTCTGAAACGGATGTGGTCTGCTGTTGAAAAAGCGGCGGATTTTCTTATCCGGTTCATTGACGAGGAAACTGGCCTTCCATGCCCCAGTTTTGATTTGTGGGAAGAAAGAATGGGCGAGCATACTTATTCAACGGCGGCAGTAATAGCGGGTTTACGCGCCGCGTCGGAAATAGGCCGAAGGCTTGGCGTTTCAGACGAGAAAACGCAAAAATGGCTGAAAGCGGCCGATAGCATACGGGAAGCGCTCGAAAAGGAATTGGTGGATAAAACAACCGGTTTGTTTTTAAGGAGCGTACGTACTAAACTGAATCCGTGGGGAGCCGAACCTTCTTCAAATACGGTATGGATAACGGTTAATAGCAAAGGGTATTCAAGAGACGTGACTCTTGCGGATAGCAGGCTGGATATAAGCCTTATCGGCCCTTCGGTGCCCTTCGGCGTATTTGAATACGATCATGCCGTAGTTGAAAAAACAGCGAAGAAAATTGAAGATGCGCTTTACTGCAGCAAAGCGGGAGGAATTTACCGGTATGAGGACGACAGCTATGCGGGCGGAAACCCGTGGATTGTATCAACCCTTTGGCTGGCGCTTTATCATATTGAGGCAGGAAACGTACAAAAGGCTGCGGATTATTTCAAATGGGCAGTTAAGTGCGCAACACACCTATATCTGCTGCCGGAGCAGGCGGATAAAAACGACGGGAAAGCCTGTTGGGTTATTCCCCTTACGTGGTCGCACGCAATGTATATTCTGGTTTTGAAAGGGTTAATGAAAAAAGCCGGTAAGCATATTTTTGATAATATATAACCGCGGCAGGAGTCTAATTGAAAAGGGGGCCTTATGTTGGCAAAAACAAGAACGATATTTGTTTGTTCGGAATGCGGGTATGAAACCGGAAAATGGCTTGGGAAGTGTCCAGCGTGCAATATGTGGAACAGTTTTATCGAAGAGAAACAGCAGCACCGATCAAAACCGGTTCAGGCATCAAGCGCGCAAAAAGTCGTTCCTATAACGGATATTATAAAGGATACGGAGGACAGGCAAAAGACAGGCATTTCGGAACTGGACAGGGTACTCGGGGGAGGAATTGTTCCCGCTTCTGTTGTGCTTGTGGGCGGGGACCCCGGGATAGGGAAGTCAACGCTTTTGCTGCAGATGTGCGGGGCGCTGCCGCAGTCACATAAAATTCTTTACATATCCGGAGAGGAATCCGTCAGGCAGATAAAAATAAGGGCTGAAAGGCTTTCGGTTAACAACCCGAATATATATATGGTTTCAGAAACAAATTATCAAATCATCGAGGATATAATTGGACAGGTTAGGCCGCATACGGTTATACTTGATTCAATTCAAACGGTTTACAGTGAGGAGCTTACGTCGGCACCGGGAAGCGTCAGCCAGGTCCGGGAGGTTGCGGGGCGGCTTGTTGTAATGGCAAAAGGATCAGGAATAACGGTTTTTATAGCAGGTCATGTGACAAAAGAAGGCGCGATAGCCGGACCGAGAGTATTGGAACATATCGTCGACACGGTACTGTATTTTGAAGGAGAACGCCATCAGAATTACCGCATCCTCAGATCTGTGAAGAACAGGTTTGGTTCAACAAATGAAATCGGCATATTTGAAATGCTGCAGGAAGGGCTTGTCGAGGTGGAAAACCCATCGATGACATTGCTTGACGGGCGCGCGGAAAACCAGTCGGGATCGGTGGTTGTGGCAAGCATGGAAGGAACCCGGCCGATGCTGCTGGAAATACAGGCGCTTGTCGCGCCGACCATTTTCGGAATGCCGCGCAGAATGGCGACGGGAATTGACTATAACCGCCTCACGATGCTTATGGCTGTGCTCGAAAAAAAGGTAGGCATGCGGCTTTACAATTATGACGCATATGTAAATGTTGTCGGAGGAATCAGGCTGGATGAGCCCGCCGGTGATCTTGGCGTTATATCGAGTGTCGCCGGAAGCTTTAAAAACAAACCTATCGATTCCGGTACTGTTGTTGCCGGCGAAGTGGGCTTAACGGGCGAAGTCCGGGCTATAAGCCAGATCGATAAAAGAATAATTGAAGCAAAACGACTCGGTTTCAATAAATTCATCCTGCCGGCAGGGAACAAAAAACAGAGCGACAGGGTGAATACCCCGGGAGAAATAGAGCTTCTGTTTGCAAAAACCGTCGACGAAGCGTTAAGCTACCTGTTTTAGATATACTTTAAAACTCACCGGTCGTTTTTAACCGGCAGGTTCGATGTACGCCGACTTGATAATTTCCGCAGCGTTTTCAACCTGGTCTTCACCGCCCGACACGGCGACATAACAGCATCCTTCCGCTCCGTGAACGCCGCCGGCGGCAATAATTTCAGCCTCGGCGCCGGTTATAATCCTGATTGCGTCGAGTTCGGTAATAATATTCCCGCTGATCGGGAATAGCCTTGGACCGGACGAATTCGGGGAATTTACCTTTGCTGCGATGAGATCAAGGTTTCCGGGCACCCTTTTTTCCAAACCGACAGGAATGTATAATACCGCTCTTTTTCCTATAACCGCGCTTATCGCGGCCATTACCGTCCCGCCCTCGGAATGCCCGATAAGGACAGCGGCTTTGCGGTTTATCATGTCAACGGCATTGGCACCCTTTATTATTATGTCTCCCTTATCGAGATTTTTGCTGACATCAAAAATAGTTTTTCCCTTAAGCCATATTCCTTTTTCTATAACGACATCCCCGGGGAATTGCGTTTCGCTGTCCGGTTTTTCAGTATTGTCCGAAGAATAGCGGGGAGGCAGCGTGATTCCCCGATAGAAGTGCTCACTTTTAAAACCATCGGATTGTTCAATATGATTGAGAAGCTCCCGGGCCACATAACCATTCGTTGTCCCGGCGACTACAACAATGGTATGGTTCTTTAATGCCCTCAGTATTTCAGGGATATAAACAAAGGCTTTTGCAATAAGCCTTTTCCCCGCTTCAGGAGTAATTATAAACTGCCTTGTAACAATATTTTTACGCACACCGGCACCCCCTCTACCTGAGACTGTATTTTCCCAATAGCTTCAGGCGTTTAAGCTCTTTTATTATTACATCGTACAGGTTCAAGTCGAGAGTATTGCACATCGCGGCCAGGTAAAAAAGGTTGCGTCCGATATCTTTTTCCAAAAGGTCACGGCAATTTTCGCATAATGAGTTTTCTATATGAGAGTGCATATGGTTTTTCATTTCATCAAGATTGGAAATATCCGGTATTTCCTGTTTTTTCGCATGAATGCGCACGCAGCCGCATTGTGTAACCGCTTTGGCCAGGGTTCTGGTAATTCTGGCGGAAGAGTCGGTTATTTTCGTCAATAAATCAAGTACGCTCCTGTTGTGAATGAGCAAATCCTGCGAAGTATATTGGAAATCATCCAGAACGGTATCTTTCAGTTCGGTCAACGTTAACACCCCTTTTGCGTTCAATCTGACTATCTTGGCGTAAACCGGAGCAAATGTGAAAACACAATAAAAGAAACAACCGTACAGTACAATTATAATTTTAACCGCAAGGCTTTGTCAAACAAAAAAGCCTTTAATTGCCATATGATTGATCGCATAAAACGACATAATATCACAGTTTTAATCGCCGATTTATTCGGACCGCCGTGGCAATAATCCCTGAAATATATGTACGCTTATGCATTACGCCGAATCGACATAATAATGCATTAAAACTAATAATCCGCGGCAAACGGTGAGTTCACCAACTTATCCGATTTTGACAATTAATTCATCTTGTAGTATACTATTTAGCAGACAGTTGTGATTATTGCTCGTTTCCGCGCATTTCGGAATTAAGCGTAAGGCTGCGGCATTTTTACGATACCGGCAGCTTTTGGTATTTTGGGTAAATTATAATTCTCCTGGTTGCATGCATATTTCACCGGTTTTTTTTCTCGAAAAATGCAGGGGATAAAAGCCGAGGTATGAATGTGCAAAAGGAGCGGAGCTATGTTTGACATTGGAGATAAAATAGTGTATCCCATGCACGGTGCCGGGATAATTGAGTCCATTGAAGAGAGGGAAATTCTCGGCGAAAAGAAAAGATATTATATAATGAGAATGCCTGTTGGCGAAATGAAAGTTATGATTCCCATTAATTGCGTTGATGATATAGGGATTCGTGAAGTTATTGATAAATCTATGGCGGACAAGGTTTTCAGTTCTCTCGAGGGCAGTGTTGAAGAACAGCCGTCAAACTGGAATAAACGTTATCGCGAAAACATGACAAAAATAAAAAGCGGCAATGTTTTTGATGTGGCTGATGTTGTGAAACATCTAATCATAAGGGAAAAGCAAAAGGGCCTGTCAATGGGAGAACGAAAAATGCTTAACAGCGCGAAGCAGATCCTGATAAGCGAGCTGGTTCTTGCCGAAGGCATGGATCCGGATAAAGTTGAAGAGTTGATTAACTGCAAAATAGGGATATAGTATTTGAAACGCATGGCAAATATATTGAAAATGCCGTTTTACATACATTGAAAAAAGGTATCAAATACCTTTTGAATATGATGTCGGGGAGACGGTTTTAGTGTTGGAGAAAGCCATGAAGTATGCTTTTGCGATAGTCGGCGCAATGACAGGGTTTACGCTTGCCCGTTTTGTACTTAAGAGCGCCGGAATGAACCTTATGTCCTTTACGGGCATAGGTATTATGGTGGCGGCAGCCGTAGCATTCGGATTACTGATGCTTTTGTTTGGAGGCAAAGTTGTTAGTTTTGCGGCGGTGTCAGTGGAAAAAATAGAAAAGTTCCTGCAATTATTAACTCTGTACGAACTTATGGTTTGCGTTGCCGGACTTATCGCCGGGCTTATTGTTGCAAATCTTCTTTCAATCGCTCTGATGAGAATTCAGATCATCGGTATTCCGCTTACGATTATTGCGAATATATTATTTGGAAGCTGCGGCGTATTTCTTGCGATGTCAAAAAAGCATGAGAATATTATCGAGGACAGAAAACGCAGGTCACATAACTGTAAGGTTCTAGACACAAGCGTTATTATTGACGGGCGCATTCTTGATATTTGCAGAGTTGGTTTTCTCGAAGGCGAGCTTGTCGTGCCGGATTTCGTACTCGAAGAATTAAGGCACCTGGCCGACTCGCGTGATGATATAACCCGCGCTAAGGGACGCAGGGGTCTCGATGTATTGGAAAACCTGAAGCAAAACGCGACAATACCCGTGAAGATCTCTAAAACAAAGTTCGATCCCGCCGTTGAAGTTGATGAAAGGCTTATGCAGTACGCAAAAGAAGAAAATGCGTGCATAATAACAAACGACTATAACCTGAACAAAGTCGCATCAATTAACGGCATCTCCATCCTTAATGTTAATGATCTTTCAAATGCGCTTAAACCGCTTGCCGTTTCGGGTGAAGAAATGACAGTTAAAATTGTCCGTGAGGGAAAGGAGAACGGTCAGGGCATAGGATATCTGGAGGACGGGACAATGGTGGTTGTTGAAGGCGCGTTGAAATTTAAGGGCTCCGAAATTGATGTAGTTGTTACAAGTGTCCTGCAAACATCGGCGGGGCGCATGATATTCGCAAGATTCAAATCTGCCGGCCTGTCTGCCGTAAAATAATTTTCATGTGTATTTATAAATATAAAGATAGGGTAATTTTATGAGTGAATTATTCAGGGTTTCAACGATAATAGCCGCCGCAGGAAAATCCACGCGTATGAACGCCGGCATTAATAAACAATATATGATGGCTGCCGGCAAACCTGTGCTGGCGCATACAATAGACGTATTTGAAAGGATTGGAATAATCTCTGAAATAATAATTGTTATTGGAAAAGAAGACGAGCCTGTTTTTAATGATTATATCTTAAACCGCTATAAATACTCGAAGATATCCGCCGTTACATACGGAGGGAGCGACAGGCAGGCTTCCGTATATAACGGGTTGCGGGCGGTGTCGGCCAAATCGGATATCGTTTGCGTGCATGACGGCGCGAGGCCTTTGATAACGCCCGATATTATATTAAATACAGTTACCGCCGCTTATGAAAAAGGTGCCGCCTGTGTCGGCGTCCCGGTTAAGGATACGATAAAGAAAACGGGCGGTGACGGAATAATTGAAGAAACTCTTGATCGCTCAATGCTGTGGAGCATACAAACACCGCAGGCTTTTAAGAGGGAAATCCTTGAAAAAGCCCATAGAATTGCCGCCGAAGAGGGATTCATCGGGACGGACGACTCTGTTCTTGTCGAACGTTTGGGTTATCCCGTCCATATGGTAATGGGCAGTTATAAAAATATAAAAATAACTACTCCCGAAGATCTTATCTTTGCCGAAGCTGTTCTTAAAACATATAACGAGGCTCAAAAATGAGCCTCGTCTTTTCATGTTGAGGGTAATTAGAGTAATGATTTACAGTATTTCTTCGAGAGCTTTAACCAGTATCCTGTTTTCTTCTTCGGTTCCTACGGTTATTCTGACCCAGTTGTCCATAAACGGCCTTATAATTACACCTTTTTTAAGAAGCTTTTGGAAAGCTTCGCCGGACCGGTACGGCAATTCAACCCATATAAAGTTTGTATATGATTTTACATATTTAAGCCCAAGCTTTTCGAATGCGTCATACAGGGAGAGCAGCCCTTTTTTGTTTTCGGATACAACACGGCTTATAAAGCTTTGATCTTCCAAAGCCGCAACAGCGGCTTTCTGGGCAATGGTATTAACATTAAAAGGGGGGCGGAGCCTGTTCAGATATGATACAATTTCTGCGGAAGCCATCCCGTATCCTACCCTCAAAGACGCAAGGCCGTACGCTTTGGAGAAAGTACGCAGCACTATTATATTCGGGTATTTATCTAAAAGCAGAACGGATTCCGGGAAATATTCCCCTTTTGCATATTCGTAATATGCTTCGTCGAGAACAACAACCACATCGGAAGGCACTGAATTTAGGAAGTCTTCCTGCTGTCTGCCTGTAATTATTGTTCCTGTGGGATTGTTAGGGTTGCAAATCCATATTATTTTTGTTTTTTCGGTTAGCGCGCTTTTTATCGCGTCAAGGTCAATCGTAAAATCTTTTAACGGAACTATAACGGGTGTCGCTCCCACAGCCCGTACCGCCGTGTCATACCACACAAACGATGGGTGAGGGCAGATGGATTCATCGCCGGGATTTAAAAAAAGCTGCGCGATAAAAGATATTATTTCATTTGAACCTGCGCCAAAAATAAACTGCTCGGGCTTAAGGCCGTGATGCTTCGCGAGACTTTCCCGAAGCAGCGTCGCGTTCCCGTCGGGATACAGGTTTATTTCCGACAGACTTTCGGATATTGCCTGTTTTACTTTTGGAGAACAGCCGAAAGGATTCTCGTTTGAGGCAAGTTTAATTACATTTGTAAGCCCCAGTTCCCTTTGAACGTCGCTTATAGGTTTTCCGGGAACGTAAGGTGATATATTGTCGATAACGTCTCTGTATGGCAGCACCATTAATATCATCCTTTCAAAAATATGCTGTTTGCCGCAGGGTGTTTGGTTCTGAAGGTTTGAACAGACAACTCATACGGTTAAACATATTGTAATGAAAAAACATAAAACAGGCAAGGATAAAATTTGCAAATGCTGCGAAGCGCTTCAATTCCTGCTGCCTGCAGGCAGATGCGGGACGGGTTAATGAGCGGCCTGGGATATGCAGACCTCTTTTATTTTATTTATATATTTTTCCATAAGCAGTTCGGCCTCACGGCCGGTATTCCCTTCCGTATAAATATGCAGCAGCGGTTTGTTTGCATCGGGAATAATAAGAACCCAGGAGTTTTTCAAAGAAATTCTAATTCCGTCGCAAAGCTGTTTGGCGGTATTATCTTCCGAAAGAACAATACGCATAACTTTCCCTATACTGTCAAAGGAGCATAAAACAGATTTATGCCTTAGATGGTACGCGGGCAGAAACTTTAATATATTATCCAGCGTTGTTTCGTGTCTGCACATGAATTCAATGATTTTTGCCAGCGACGCTGCCGCGTCAAACTGCAGCATATACTGGTTAATTGTGCCGTCGTAAATATCCGATTTCATAAGCTCTTTCAAAATTGCGTGTTTCGAGGCTTTTACCCGCTTAATCGTTCCACCGTGCCTGGCTGCGATGCGTTCAAGCTGAGAAGTCATGTTCATCGGCGAAACAATATTGCATCTTGGAATACTTTGAAGCAATATATACGATGTTAATAAAAAAAACAGGTTTCCGTCTATTACTTGCCCGTACGAATCAACAAGTATAAGCTTTTCGCCGCTGCGGTCGATAAACGCGGTCAAATCGGCGCTTAAAAAATGTTCAACGCTGCGGATATTTTTAGAGTCAAATTCGCGGACAAGCATTTCGCCGCCGATTGGAATTCCCAGTTCTTTAAAAATATTACGAATAAATGAAAGCATTGATTCACCGTTGGACACTAATAAAACCGACGGGCACGCTTTTTCCCGTATGCATCCGGTATCTGTCCTTTCGAGCAGATGACGGAGATACCAATCGGATAAGTCACCTATGTTGTTTATGTCAAGGATTGACTGGGTACGGCATCGCAGGAAATCCTCCTTGTAAAAAATGCTTTCGATGCTTTTTGCGACGGAACTGTCGGCATCGGCTCCATATTTATCAAAAAAGTCTATTTCAAGCTTATCCGCGGATTCGCTGCTTCTTTTCACATGCACCCCGCCAGCGGCCTGAAGCAAGCGAACTGCCTGCCGTGACAGCGGAACGGGAGCTTCGCATATATTATTAACCTTTATTCCAACCGACATTAACCCCGAGATAAAGGCATATTTGAAAAGACTTGAAGCATTCGAATCATCGGATGAAATGACTATGCTCTTTCCCTGACCAAGAACGGATCCGTATGCCGAACCAAGCCTTGAAGCAAATTCAGGCGTTATGTCTACATTGACTGTTCCGGTGAGACCGTCCTGACTGAACAATTCGGGCTTATACCGGGATACCCAAACAATGTTCCTGTCAACAACCGACAGCGAACCAACAATTTTACGCGGCCATATTCTTATATTCGGTTTAATTATCGATCGTTCATGAATAACGCACTCGTCACCGACTACAGCGTTTTCATAGCAGGAAACGTAGTGCATTAAACGGACTTTATTGCCGAGAATACTGCCCCTAAGCTCGCACCCGCGGCCAATAGAACAGTTGCTCATTAAAATGCTTCTTTTTATTGAAGTTTGCTCTTCAATAAAACAGTTGTTTCCAATCACCGAATAACTGCCTATCACGGTACCGTGCCCAATATAACAGTTGCTCCCGATAAGGCACGGGCCGTTTATTACCGCTGTTGGTTCAATAATTGTCGACCGCCCGATGATGATGTTATCGCCGTATTTGTTTTTTCCGAATGATGATTCCACCTTCAGGTTAAATATGTCGCAATGTGTGTTTAAGTATGATTCAACGGTACCTATATCCGACCAGTAGTCATATGTGACAAATCCGGCCAGGGGATGGCCCTTATCCAGCAGAACAGGGAAAAGATCACGGCTGAAGTCGCTGGGTTTGTCATGATCAATATGGTTAAATATTTCCGGCTCAAGCACATAGATCCCGGTATTTATTGTATCGCTGAAAACCTCGCATCTGGACGGTTTTTCAAGGAATCCCGCGATATATCCGTTGCTGTCCGTTGCAACGATTCCAAAATTTACAGGGTTTTCTTCTCTCGTCAGAACAAGGGTGGCCATAGCCTGTTTTAAACGGTGGTATTCAATAGCTTGCGCAAGGTCCAAATCCGTTATACAGTCACCGCTGATTATAACAAACGTACCGTCAATAAATGAAGATGTGCTTAATATACTGCCCGCTGTTCCCATGGGCTTTTCCTCGGTAAAATAATGTAGCCGTACGCCCCATTTTGACCCGTCGCCGAAATAACTTGTTATCCTCTGCGGAAGAAACATCAATGTTATCCCGATATCTACTATTCCATGCTTTTTCAAAAGGTTTATGATATGTTCAATTAAAGGAATATTCATAACCGGCAGCATCGGTTTAGGTATGCTGCATGTTATCGGACGAAGACGTGTGCCTTTTCCGCCTGCCATTATGATTGCCTTCATTTAATCAATCCCTTCCAAATGATTACTGTTCAGCCGGTTGAACTATTGTACGGATGAGCTTGTGAAATCAATTTTTTTATATTAGTTAAAACAGCGGAAGAAATTGCTTAGCAATTTCTTCTTTGTTATAATTTTATTATTAGGTAGAATACTTTATGATGCAGGTATATAACGAAGCTCAAAAAGCTGCCTGTCTCGGCAATTTCTTCCGTTGTTTAAAAATAACCGCTGATAATAAATTAAACTTTTTTACGAAAGGGTTGCCGGAATATTAAAATTCGGTATATAATACTCTTTGACTGCTGTTGATAAATGACTGGATGGAATTAATCGGGTTTTCAATATTATTTTATGTTTTTGAACGGGATAACGGTTAACAATTCAGCTGCTTAGAGCAGGTACAGAAAAGGGGGATTTTGGTGAAAGAATATAGCGTTGACAAGATACGCAACGTATGTCTGCTCGGACACGGAGGAGCGGGCAAGACAACACTGGCGGAAGCGCTTCTTTTTGGGGCGAAAGCAATTGACCGGTTTGGCAGTGTTGTTAATGGAAACACGGTAATGGATTATGATCCTGAAGAAGTAAAAAGGCAAATAAGCACCGGTACTTCATTGGCACCGTTGGAATGGAAAGGCTGCAAGATAAACATTATCGATACTCCCGGTTATTTTGATTTTATCGGTGAACAGCGGCAGGGGCTCCGCGTAGCGGATGGAGCCATTATTCTTGTAAGCGCGAAGGACGGCGTTGAAGTCGGTACTGAAAAAGCATGGCAGGAAGTTGTCGAACAGCATATTCCCAAGATGTTTTTCGTAAGTAAAATAGATGAAGAGCATGCAGACTTTTTCAAGGTTTTCGATCAATTGCAGCAGATGTTCGGCAAAAGCGTTATTGCATTCGAACTTCCTATTATTGAATCCGGCTCATTTGCGGGAATAGTCGATGTAGCGACAATGAAGGCAAAGCGTTTCAATGGAAAGGATTTTATAGATGCCGAGATACCCGACGGCATGGCCGATATGGTGGAGCAGTATCGTGAAGGCATAATTGAAGCGGTTGCTGAAACAAATGAAGATTTAATGGAGAAATATTTCTCAGGGGAGTCTTTTTCCGATGAAGAAATTCTCAGCGCGTTGAAAGCGGGAGTAAAAGCGGGCGAAATAGCCCCTGTATTGTGCGGATCCGCGATAAATCAGGCCGGCGTGAAAATGCTTCTTGATGCAATTGTCGATTATATTCCGTCATTTAGTGAAAGAGGGCAGGTAACTGCTAAAAATAAATCGAATGATGAAACCGTGCAGCTCAATGTTAGTAACGATGAGGCATTGTCGGCATTGGTGTTTAAAACAATAGTTGACCCGTTCGTTGGAAGAGTATCTTACATCAAGGTTATGTCCGGAGTTTTGAATTCGGACTCAACCGTTTACAATTCCAAAAAAGACAAGAATGAGCGGATTGCGCAGTTGTTCCTTGTAAAGGGGAAACAGCAGATAAACACCGACAGGCTCGTTGTCGGTGATATTGGCGCTGTCGCAAAACTTATGGTTACCGAAACAAACGATACCTTGTGCACCAAGGAAAAGCCTGTTATACTGCCGGAAATAGAGTTTCCGCAGCCGATGCTTTCGATGGCTGTCGTGCCGAAAACGAAAGGCGATGAAGAGAAAATAAGCTCCGGCCTGACGAAGTTGATGGACGAGGATCCTACATTCAAGGTAGAACTGAATACCGAAACAAAACAGACACTTATATATGGTATCGGAGATCAGCACCTGGATCTGATACTGAGCAAACTTCGTACGAAATTCAAGGTGGACGTCGAGCTTAGCGCTCCGAGAATAGCATATCGCGAAACAATACGGTCAAGTGTCAAGGTTCAGGGTAAACACAAGAAACAAACCGGCGGGCATGGGCAGTTTGCCGATGTGTGGATTGAATTTGAACCAGGGCCGACAGAAGACCTTGTCTTTGAAGAGAAAATATTTGGCGGCGCTGTTCCGAAACAGTACTTCCCCGCTGTTGAAAAAGGGCTCAGGGAAAGCATACAGAAGGGTGTTTTGGCCGGTTACCCGGTGGTAAACCTTAAGGCAACGCTCTATGACGGAAAGTATCACCCGGTTGATTCTTCCGAAATGGCGTTTAAAATTGCCGCGAATCTGGCATATAGGGAAGGACTGCCAAAGGCATCACCTGTTCTGCTTGAGCCGATTTCGCGCGTAGAGGTGCTGGTGCCCGAAAACTATATGGGCGATGTTATCGGTGATCTTAATAAGCGCAGGGGACGCATTCTCGGTATGAACCCGGTGGGTAACGGGATGCAGCAGGTAATAGCCGAAGTACCCGATGCCGAAATGTATAAATACGCTACCGATCTTCGTTCGATAACGCAGGGAAGAGGATCATATACAATGAAATTTGAACGCTATGAGGAAGTTCCGCCTAATATTGCGGAAAAAATAATAGCCGAAGCAAATAAGGAAGAAGAATAGGATTACAAGGCGTAAAATCATTCAAAAGGCCGCAGCAGTTGAATTAACTGTCGCGGCCTTTTTTGGAACTTATTGTTGCCCGGCATCGTCTTATCATTGTAAACATTAAGCCTTAACGTGAACATGAAAGGAAGTGGATGGAATGTTCAAGGCAAGAAAAATAGTTGTATACGTTCTGTTGATTATAATGCTTGCAGCTGTTACAGCCGGATGTTCAAGCCGGCAGAAGGCGGCCGAAGCCACGGCTGCGTCAGCTCCGCGGGACCAGGCGGTAACAGATGACGGCCGGAATATAATGTACGGCTCATCCGTTACAAGTGTAAGCGACGTTGAGATCACCGGTGATCGCGGAAACTACAATGTTTCGATGGAAGATAGAGCGGTTGCCCCGGAATCCGGCATTGAAGTCGAATTCAGCGAACAGGCTTCGGGAATTGTCGCTACCGGATACGACGGAAAAAATCCGGATCTGGATATTCTGGCGCAGCGAAAAGTCATACGAAACGCGAACCTCAAACTTGAAGTGGATGAATTTTATACAGCTTACGGAAACCTGCAATCAATGATTACGGGGATAGGTTTTATCCAGGAAAGCAATATCCACAGGGATTATTATATGTTTGACGGCGAGCGTCGTTCAAGAATTACGGGCGACATTACAATCCGCGTTGACGCACGGCATTTCGACAATATCCTCAATGACGTAAAAGGCCTTGGGGAAGTTATTGACGACAGAATATACAGTACCGACGTGACCGATCAGTATTTCGATACTGAAGGGCGGTTGAAGATACTTAAGATAGAATACGAATATCTTGAGGAGTACATGCGTTCATTGAAAGATCCCGACGCAATTTTTAAAACCCGCATGCGCATGACCGAACTGCAGACCGAAATAGAACGTCTTACCGGAACTTTGAACAAATGGTCTGATCTCGTTGAGTTATCCACTATTTACATAAGGCTCGAAGAGAAATATCCTGATGAAATGACAAAGAAAAACGAGACATACTGGGACCGTCTCGGGAATTCGGTAAAAAACATGCTGACCGGAGTTGTTGAAGCACTTGGGAATTTGGTGATATTCATTATTGAAGCGATACCTACCCTGGTTGTATTGGGCATTTTATTCCTTATCGGTTTGCGTATCTATAGAAAACATATTAAGAAAAAGAAGGCTCTCCCGCCGGAAGAAAAAAAGGAAGAGTAGAAATAAACAGCATAGACCGTTAAAAGCTGCCATCCGGCAGCTTTTTTTACTAAGGACCCGCGGGAATAAATGCCAGGCATTTTACTTTTTGAACTATTTTACAATAGTTCTTTATATGAGCAACATACGGCGAACTAAAACTACAAGCACAGCGGGTGGCTCGGGTGCTTTCGGTGACGACGGGCGACATGCTCCAACGCCCTGCTGCTTACAGGCAAATGTGGAGCGGGTTAGTGAGCGACCCGGGATATGGAGATCTCCCCGTAAAAGATGAACATGAGCCAAAGCGTGCTGAACGGTGTGTGCTTTGTCGCACTAGGAAACGAAACACCCGTGCCAGGACCCGCGGAAATAATGTCAGACATTTTACTTTCTGAACTATTGTACAATAACGTCAACAAGGAGCTTCATTTGCAAGAGCTATATAGTTCAACTCGGGCAAGTCGAAACTCGCAAAAATGCTATAAAATATTTATAGTATGAAGCATTTTTGCTCAGACAGTCGACTTGCTTAGCCTCGCTCTGACTAAATATCTCTATGCTGCATTCCGCTATAGTTTCCTTATATTGTACAATAGTTCTTCTGAACAAGCGGTAACACAGCGGGTGATTCAGCTATAACATGCCCCTTGAAAATCAGGAAAAAATAAAGTATAATAATAGTCAGAGATAGTCAAAGACAAATTGGTAAGGGTGATATTATGGCAAGATTAAGTGATATTATAGAATCATTTATTAAAGAACTGATAAATGATATGGATGGTTCGGTGGAAATACAGAGGAATGAGCTTGCAAACCGCTTTAATTGCGTGCCGTCACAGATTAATTATGTCATATCCACCCGGTTTTCAACAGACAAAGGATATTATGTCGAAAGCAGAAGGGGCGGAGGCGGCTATATAAGCATTAAGCGCTTAAATACGAATTCTCCCGGGGAATACCTTATGCATATTATTGCATCAATGGGGGATAGATTGACACAGCACGCATGCGAAGTGTTTATACAGAATTTCATTGATTATGATGTCATAACCGAACAGGAAGCCGGCTTAATGAAAGCGGCGATATCCGATAAAGCATTGGTTTCGGTAGCGCCGGAAATCCGTGATGAAACAAGGGCGGCAATATTGAGAAATATGTTGTTAAGCCTTACAATATAACCACATTCTGCCTTTTATGCATTTATGAAAGGAGGCGGTTACCATGCTGCTGTGCCAGATATGCAAGCAAAGGGAAGCAACCGTCCACTTTACGCAAATTAAAAACCAGAAAAAGGTCGAAATGTATGTTTGCGAACAATGTGCAAGGGAAAATAGTCAATTAAAGATAAATTTTAACAACCTTATTTCAGGAATAATGTGGACAGACAATATTGCGGGTATTAAAGAGCAGCCGGTTCTATACAGGAAATGCGGGGGCTGCGGCTTAACTGTCGATGAATTTAACAAGACAGGAATGCTCGGATGCGTGAAATGCTACGAAACTTTCGGCGACAGCATACAAACAATGCTGAAGAGAATACACGGGAACGTAAAACATCATGGTAAAATACCGAAAAAACTTTTTGGTAAAATTAACGAAGCCAGAACTTTGCAAGACCTGAAGGAAAGGCTTCAGCAGTGTATTATTAACGAAGATTACGAGCAGGCCGCCCAGCTGCGGGATCAAATCAGGGCAATGGAGCAAGCAAGGTAGATTGCCAAGAAGCGGGGTGATAACATGAAAATGTGGTATGTCGAAAAAGGACCCGATTCAGATGTCGTTCTTAGTAGCAGAGTGCGTTTGGCGAGAAATTTTTCCGAGTATCCCTTTCCGCATAAAACCACTCCGGAAATGCAGCAGGAGATTGCAGATAAAACCAAAAATGCTCTGTTTGCAGGCAGTGAAAACATGAAAGATGTTTTTAAATATATTGATTTTTCGAATCTTGACATTATTGAAAAGGCTGTTTTGGTAGAAAAGCACATTGTCAGCAAAGAACTTGTGGAAGCCGACCGGATAAGGGGGCTGCTAATCAGCAGTGACGAACAAATCTCTATAATGATTAATGAAGAGGATCATTTAAGGATACAGTGCCTCGTTTCGGGCATGCAGCTTTCGAAAGCGTGGGAGATATGCAATAATATCGATGATTTGTTGTCGGAATCAATTGATTTCGCGTGGGATGAAAACATAGGATACCTTACAAGCTGTCCGACAAACATAGGAACAGCGATCCGCGCGTCGGTGATGATGCATCTTCCCGCCCTTACGATGACCGGATATATCAAGCCTGTGCTTGAGGCGACCGGGAAGCTTGGAGTGGCTGTCCGCGGTATGTATGGAGAAAATACCGAAGCATCCGGGAATATGTTTCAGTTTTCGAACCAGGTAACGCTCGGAAAAAGTGAGAGCGATATAATACTTGGAATAAAAAATATAGCGCAGCAAATTATAGAACAGGAAAGAATACTGCGGCAGGAGATTTTAAAAAAGAACCGTTACGAGCTTGAGGACAAAATTTTCCGTTCTTACGGGATTTTGAAAAACGCAAGGCTTATAGATACCGGAGAAACGTTAAAACGCCTGTCTGATGTCAGGCTTGGAATAGATATGGGCATTATTGACGGGATAGACATAACGGATATAAACGAAATAATGCTGATGATTCAGCCGGGCGGGCTGCAAAAGAGAACAGGAAGGTTATTAAAGGCCAACGAACGGGATTGCTTCCGTGCGGAGCTTATCAGGGAAATGATAAACAAGCAGAAGCAATAAACGCGGTTGATAAACAAGCAGACGCATTTCTCCGGTGCAAAGAGAATATGAGGTGATATAAATGATATACGGAAGGTTCACACAGAAAGCAATGCAAGCTTTGAATCATGCAAAAGAATGCTCATTAGCCCTTGGGCATAATTATATCGGTACAGAGCATTTGCTCTGGGGCCTTGTAAAGGAAGGAACCGGTATTGCGGCCGGGGTTCTTATGACCAATGGCGTCACTGAAAAAAAAGTAATGGACAGCATATTATCAATAGTGGGAAAAGGTGACGGATCCCAGCCGGTTGTCGGATATACTCCGCGGACAAAAAGGGTAATGGAGCTTTCCTATGCCGAAACAAGAAGAATGGGACAGAACTATATCGGTACTGAGCATCTTTTGATGGGTATTTTGCGTGAAGGCGAGAGCATCGCCGTTCGCATACTTTTGGAAATGGGTATTGATATCAGCAAACTTTATGAAAATATTATTACAATGCTTCAGGAAGATACTCCCGCTGCTGTTACGGCAAGCAAACCGAAAGCAGAGGAGATGGAAACCCCTACTCTTGATTCATATGGCAGAGACTTGACCGTGATGGCAAGAGACGGCAAGATTGATCCTGTTATAGGCAGGGATAAGGAAATTGAACGCATTATCCAAATCTTAAGCCGCAGGACAAAGAATAATCCGTGTCTTATCGGGGAACCCGGTGTTGGAAAAACTGCCATATGCGAAGGGCTTGCGCAAAAGATAATTGAAGGGAATGTTCCTGAAATACTTAAGGACAAAAGAGTGGTTACGCTGGATTTATCTTCAATGGTGGCAGGTGCGAAATACCGCGGTGAGTTTGAGGACCGCCTGAAGAAATCAATTGAGGAAATACGCAACGCCGGAAATGTTATTCTTTTTATAGACGAATTGCACACGATTGTCGGGGCAGGTGCGGCCGAAGGGGCAATCGACGCTTCAAATATTCTGAAACCTCTTTTGGCAAGGGGCGAGATCCAGGTAATCGGCGCGACTACAATGGATGAATACCGTAAATATATTGAAAAAGATGCCGCTCTTGAACGGCGGTTCCAGCCGATTAAAATAGGGGAGCCTACCGAAGAGGAAGCTGTAGAGATTTTAAAGGGAATCAGGGATAAATATGAAGCGCATCATAATGTAAAAATTACCGATAATGCTTTGGAAGCCGCAGTGAAGTTGTCGATACGGTATATTACCGACAGGTATCTTCCCGACAAGGCGATTGATTTGATAGACGAAGCGGCATCAAAAGTAAGGCTGAAAAGTTTTACCGCACCCCCTGTTCTGAAGGAGCTTGAACAAAAAATAGAAGAAATCCACAAAATGAAAGAGGATGCGATAGTAAGCCAGGAGTTTGAAAAAGCCGCATCACTGCGTGATGAGGAAAACAAACTTAAAGAAGAGATGAACGCGCGCAAGGAAGAATGGAAAAAACAGAACCAGACTCATACGCAGAAGGTTACGGAGGAGGAAATAGCCGAGATTGTCGGAAGTTGGACAGGTATACCCGTAAGCCGTTTAGCCCAGGAAGAGACCGAAAAACTTAAAAACCTCGAAGGGATTCTTCACCAGCGTATAATCGGGCAGGACGAAGCGGTTAAGGCTGTTTCTAAAGCTATCCGCCGCGGCAGGGTTGGTTTGAAGGATCCAAAGCGTCCCGTCGGTTCGTTTATCTTCCTCGGACCTACCGGAGTTGGTAAAACCGAGTTGTCGAAAGCACTTGCCGAAGCCTTGTTTGGCGATGAATCACAGATGATAAGAATTGACATGTCCGAATATATGGAAAAACACAGCGTTTCGAGGCTTGTCGGTTCGCCTCCGGGTTACGTCGGTTATGACGAAGGAGGGCAGCTCACCGAAAAGGTGCGGAGAAAGCCATATGCTGTTGTATTGTTTGACGAGATTGAAAAAGCTCATCCGGACGTTTTCAACATTCTTCTGCAGATTCTCGAGGATGGGCGTTTAACAGATTCAACCGGAAGAACAGTTGATTTCAGAAATACGGTCATTATAATGACATCGAATGTCGGAGCGCGCGATATTGTAGAACCTAAACGTCTCGGGTTCGGTGCCGCGGTTGTTAACGAAGCGCGGGATTACGAGGATATGAAGAAAAACGTGATGAATGAGCTTAAACGAACATTCCGACCGGAGTTTTTGAACAGGGTTGATGAGCTGATAGTATTCCATCCGCTGTCACAGGAAAATATAAACGATATCGCGGGATTAATGCTGAACGAGATATCGCAGAGGCTCAAGGCTATTAATATCGAGCTTGTTGCGAACGACGAAGTTAAGGCGTTTCTTGCCGAGAAAGGTTATGACAAAGTGTACGGCGCAAGGCCGTTAAGACGGATGATACAGAGCATGGTTGAGGATAAACTGGCTGAGAAAATGCTTGACGGGGAAATTCAGGAAGGCGATACTGTGGCTCTTCAGGTTGCAGACGACAATCTCGAGTTTATAAAAAGCAATAAGGCTTCATCCAGGAACAAGGTTCAAAAAAATGAAATGAAACCTGAAAAAAAGAGAGAAAACAAGCTATAAAGTGAAATATTAAGAGAATGAGAGAGATATATTAAAAATACCGGAATTTTATCTTGACATTGTTTCCATCATATATTAAAATAAAAACCGCTGCTTTAATGCAGTGGTTTTTTGTTTTATTAACATGAAATACCGGTGTAATTCAAACCTGTTAAACGGTTTGGTTTATAATTAATAAATACAACAGCACATGGGAGGGTACGCAGTGAAAACATACATGGCAAATGCCGCTGATATTGAAAGAAAATGGTACGTCGTCGATGTTGAAGGCAAAGTACTGGGACGTGCGGCAAGTGAAATCGCGAAAATTTTGCGCGGAAAGCATAAACCGAACTTTACGCCTCATGTTGATACAGGCGATTATGTTATCGTGTTGAATGCGGATAAGGTTATACTAACAGGCAGGAAGCTCGATCAAAAATTGTACAGGCATCATTCGGGTTATGTCGGAAATTTAAAGGAAATTAAATACCGGCATTTCCTTGCGAAGAAGCCTGAAAAAGCTTTTGAACTGGCAGTTAAAAGAATGCTTCCAAAGAACAGCCTGGGAAGGCAAATGTTCAAGAAGCTCAAGGTATATGCCGGCTCGGAACACAAGCACCAGGCGCAAAAACCTGAAGTACTTGAACTGGATATTTAATGATGGGAGGCATGGTTAAAATGGCAAAGGTGCAGTATTACGGAACAGGCAGAAGAAAAAGCTCGGTCGCGCGGGTGCGTCTTGTCCC
>LFRV01000117.1 GCA_001512485.1 Clostridiales bacterium DTU069
GTGTAAGCCAGTGAAATAAATGGTTTAGGTCAAAATTCATTCAGAATTTTTGACACTACGAGTATTGCACCGGGAGGTTATTCTATGAAAAAAAACTTAAAAACCGATAAAATTACACTTGGTGCTTGTTATTATCCTGAACATTGGCCTGAGAGGCTGTGGAAGGAAGATCTGAAACGTATGATTGACACCGGTATAGAGGTCATACGTATTGCAGAATTTGCATGGAACCGTTTTGAGCCCACTGAAGGTAATTATACTTTTGAATTTTTTGATCGGTTCATGAAAGCAGCAGAAGAAACAGGAATGAAAGTTATCTTCTGCACGCCCACAGCAACACCTCCCGCGTGGCTTACTGAAAAGTATCCGGAAGTTTTGAACAGAACTGTTGATGGGGTTTTATTCCGTCATGGAGGGAGAAGGCATTATAATTATAACTCACCGGTGTATAGAAAGTTTACTGAGATTATTGTTGAAAAAATTGCGCAGCATTATGCTCCCCATCCCAATATTATAGGATGGCAGATAGACAATGAAATCAACTGTGAATTAAATGAATTTTACTCGGAAAGCGATGATATGGCATTTCGTGAATTTGTCAGGAAAAAATATGGAACCCTTGAAACTTTGAATGAAGCGTGGGGGACTGCGTTTTGGAATCAGGAGTATACGGATTGGAGCCAGGTCCATGTTCCGCAGCCGGTTGTTAACGGTTCAATGAATCCCCACAGGCTGTTGGATTATATCAGGTTTGTTTCCGCGAGCGCCAGGGAGTATGTAAAATTGCAAAGCGACATTCTCAGAAAATACATAAAGAAAGGTGATTTTATTACTACCAATGGCATGTACGGAAATTTGGATAATCATATGATGACAGATGAGTCTCTGGACTTTTATATGTATGATTCGTATCCTAATTTTGCTTACTGCCTCGATGAAGATATTAGACCTGCCGGCAATTTGAGAGATCGCAACTGGAGCAGAAACTTAAGCGAAGTTCGCTCTGTTTCCTCTAATTTCGGAATTATGGAGCAGCAGTCCGGAGCTAATGGATGGATCAGCCGCATGGAAGCCCCGCAGCCAAAACCGGGGCAAATTACACTTTGGACCATGCAGAGCATAGCCCATGGGGCCGATTTTATCAGTTATTTCCGCTGGCGTACCTGCACGATAGGCACGGAAATATACTGGCATGGAATATTAGATTATTCCAACAGAGAAAATCGCAGAATTACGGAGATAAGGGAAGTATCAAAAAAGATAAAAGAAATGCACGAAATTGCGGGAGCTGAATACAAGGCTTTCTTTGGTGTTTTAAAAGACTACGATAATGTTTGGGATTCCCAACTGGATAAATTGCATCAGAGAATTGAAAATGTCAGCGGTAAGGGAATTTTTGAGGCATCACAGCTTACTCACACACCTATGGACTATGTCTATATTGATGAATGTACCAAACCGGAGGATTTATCGAAATATCCGGTATTGTTTTATCCCCATGCCGTTATAATGACTGAAAAGCGTGTCGCTCTGCTCAAATCTTATGTAGAACAAGGCGGGACATTGATTCTTGGATGCCGTACAGGATATAAAGATACGACGGGAAAATGCGTGATGCTGAAATTGCCGGGATTGCTGCGTGATTTAAGCGGAGCGGATGTGGTGGATTACACGTTTGTAGGCCCTGAAGATGATCCGGTTTACATTGACTGGGATGGCATTAAACTGGAAGCGGCAGTATTTAATGATGTTTTGGAACCCCTGGGAGATGCACGGGTACTGGGAACGTATATAAATAATTATTATTCCGGTAAGGCAGGTTTAATTGGTAAAAAAGAAGGCAAGGGGTATATATATTATTTTGGAGGAACATTCACTGAGAATACTGCAAGAGTATTTCTCCGGAAAACAGGGGTAATCTCTCCCTACCGGCATATAATTAAATTACCGGAAAGCTGTGAACTTGCGGTCAGAGAAAAAGATGATGCCGAGTATTTGTTTGTATTAAATTATGGTAAAGGAACGGAAGTAATCGAATTAAAACAGCATTTGTTCGATTTGTACGAGCAAAAAACTGTAACCGGCTCAGTAATATTAAATCCATATGAGACAAGAATTTATAGAAGAAATAAGATTTAAAAAGGTGTTGGATTACAAACTCCAACACCTTTGCCTGACATTAAAAAAATTCACTGTTCATACTTCTTTACTAATTTTGCGCGCGGATAGCCTCTGTCGTATGATACCGATTCGACGTAAAAACCCCTGCCGTAATAGAAGCGCATCAATGCCGCATACTTTGATGCCGTATATAAATATACTTCCTTAACGCCTTTTGACAGAAGATACTTATCAGCAAGGTTCATAAGCGATTTTCCGATACCTATGTTGCGATGCGAAGAGTTAACGGCAAATCTGCTGATATAAGCACTTTCGCCTGTAATATCAATACGTATCGTTCCAACAATTTCATTGTCGATTATCGCAACATAAACAACCTTGTTTTTTATATCTTCTTCTATATCTTCAGGAGTCTCCTTCAGTGCTTCAAGTCCTGTAAGCGAAGAGGCGCCCGCATATTCTTTAAAAGCTTTTTGTATAATCTCGTAAATAGCGGCGGCTTCCGAAAGCTTTGCACGGCGTATGATGAATGAATAATCCAAATTTGTCCCTCCCATAGGCGCATCATTCCATAAGGGTTGCCATAACGGCTTTTTGTATATGAAGGCGGTTTTCGGCTTCGTCGAATACCAGTGAACGAGGACCGTCGATAACATCTTCGGTTACCTCGTATCCTCTGTAGGCCGGAAGACAATGCAGGAAAATGGCATCTGGTTTTGCTTTTGAGAACAGATCCGAATTAACCTGATATGAAGCGAAATCCTTTATCCTTTTTTCTCTGTCGGCTTCCATGCCCATGCTTATCCATGTATCGGTGTACACGACATCGGCATCGGTAATTGCAGCCACAGGATCGGTTGAAATATCTATGCACGAGCCTGTTGTTGACGCAATCTTTTGGGCGGCCTCAACATATTTCTTTTCGCAGTAATAACCTGCGGGCGTTGCTACCGATATGTTCACGCCTGTTTTTGCACAGCCTATAAGAAGCGAATTCGCTACATTGTTCCCATCACCAATATAAGCAAGTTTCAAGCCTTTCAGGCGGCCTTTGCTTTCGCGTATCGTCATTAAGTCCGCAAGTACCTGGCATGGATGAGCTTCGTCCGTCAGGCCGTTAATAACGGGAATGCTTCCATAGTACGCAAGCTCTTCAACATCCTTTTGACTGAATGTTCTTATCATAATGCCGTCGATATATCTTGACAATGTTTTTGCCGTATCATGTATGGTTTCCCCCCTGCCAAGCTGAATATCGGCGGAGCTTAAAAACAATGCATGACCGCCAAGCTGTTTCATTCCGACTTCAAAGGATACACGGGTGCGTGTTGAAGATTTTGAAAAAATCATCCCCAGTATTTTTCCTCTGAGAATATGATCGTGACGTATTCCGTTTTTATGCTCATATTTAAGCTTGTCGGCATAATCGATTAACCCGATGATTTCTTCCGAGGTCAGATCATTTAGACATAGCAGGTGTTTCATTTCGCACCTCCGAAAATATATAATGTATGATTATACATTATTATGCATAAAAATGCAACTATAATTTTAAATCAATACAGTTTTTAGATTAATAAACCGTATGTCGTCTATTAAGTAATAACTGAATTATTACGATATATCAATAGAAGATAAATAGCTTTGCCGATATAGGCAAGCGGTTTTATGCATCCTTATAAGTTTCAGATGCAAAAGAAAAAATCCTATGGACAGGGAGTATTGGTTATGGATCTTGCAACCTTATTGGGTTTTTTGCTGGGAACCGGATTCCTGATATACGGTATGATGAGTGGTGGTGGTTCTCTTTCGTCTTTCTGGAGTATGAGCTCAATAGCTGTTACTATCGGGGGAGGTATTGCGTCCACTATTCTCGCATTTACAATGGATGATCTGAAAAAGATAGGCAGATTGCTTCCGATAATATTTTCAAAAAAAGATGAGTCTCCCTACCAGACAATTCAAATGCTTGTGGAAATGTCCCAGAAAGCGAGAAGGGAGGGGCTTCTCGCGCTGGAATCGGGACAGGAAGATTTAAAGAATGACTATTTGAAAAAAGCGCTGGAATTGGTTGTAGACGGAGTTGAACCTGAAATTATACGCGACTCCATGCAACTCGAGCTTGATAATATGGGCATAAGGCACAATAAAGGCATTGCCTTTTTTAAGACCCTGGCGGCTGAGTTCCCGGCGTGGGGTATGATTGGAACCCTGCTGGGTTTGATAAACCTATTAAAATCCCTTGATGACCCGTCCAAGATTGGTCCGGCAATGTCTCTTGCACTGGTTACGACATTTTACGGAAGCGTATTGTCAAACTGGGTATGTTTGCCTATTGCGACAAAGCTTCAGCAAAGCAGTGAAGAAGAAATACGAATAAAGGAAATGATGATAGAAGGAGTATTATCCATTCAGTCCGGAGAAAACCCAAGAATTATGGAGCACAAGCTGAAAACCTTCCTGTCGCCGGAGCAGCGGGAAGCTTATGAAAGGTTAGTAGCCGGGGAAGAAACGAATCCGGAGAAAAACAGGGCAGGGTAAAAAATTAACCGTAGGTTGGTATGAGGTGGTGAACTGATGGCAAGGCTGAAAAAAAGAGATGGCGGCGACTCGGCTGATGCAGGTGCATGGCTGACAACATACGGAGATTTGGTTACCAACCTCCTGTGCTTTTTTGTTCTTCTTTTTTCAATGGCTACAATTGATAAACAAAGGTTTGAAGAAATAGCTTTTTCATTGAGAAGCTCATATATAGGCAGAGCAACCGGCGGGGATTTACTCAGGAGTAATATGGGCAAAAGCATATTTACAGTAAATTTTGTAAACCCTGATGATACCGGTGAAAAAAGGGTTGATAGCAAGCGTTATATTGAAACCGCCGAGGAATTAATTCTTGACGATACTGAAATAATAGAGAGGAAAAAATTAGAAAAAGCCAGGGAACAGTTAGAAATAGATGTTGAAAAATTGGGTATTTCAGATCTTGTTGAAATAATAGAGGAAAGGGATTACCTGCTTATCCGTTTGAATTCGCAAGTATTGTTTGAATCGGGAAGCGCCGAAATATTGAGTGAAGGGAAAAGAACGCTTGACGCTCTTGGAAAATCTTTGATACCTCTTGAAAATGAAATACTGGTCCAGGGTCATACCGATAATGTTCCGATAAACACGCCGTTGTTTCCAAGTAACTGGGAGCTTTCAACAAAGCGCGCTACAAATGTGGTCGTGTATTTAATAAATTCCCTTAATATTGACCCTTCCAGATTGACGGCAACCGGAAACGGCGAATACAGGCCTATCGCCGATAACAGCACTCCGGAGGGCCGCCAGAAAAACAGAAGAATCGAGATAATGATTCTGAAAAATTAAATTTTGAATGCTTCCTTTTTCNNCAAGCCTTTTTCAAAGGCTTTTTATTTTTGGCGGATATTTTGCATGGAAAGGAGACTGCAGATGGATACACTGGTTGTTGATGTTATGCGAAACAGGCTGAAAAAGGAAATAAATGAAGTATTGAAACCCATGGATCTGCAGGTTGGTAAAATGGAATTTATCTTTTTGGAAAAGCTGTTACTTACTATAAACCTCGAAGCAGTAAAGAATACCGAGGAAGAAGACATTTCACAGGTTGTATAAGCCGATTGTCTTAATATCGCGCGAAAAAAGCCGATAAATTTTTGAAAAAGAAGATGGTAAAAGGCGCATATTCAGATTTACATGCGCCTTTTTTACCAGGAGCTATACTCCATTTTCCTGTTGACTCAGGTATTGGATATGAATTACTCTGCAGCCGGAGCCTCTCTGAAAAGAAGACTGATGCTGTAGATCCCGGCAATCCCCACAATGGAGTAAATTATCCGGCTGCCCAGCGCGTCCACGCCGCCGAAAATGCCGGCCACAAAATCAAACCCGAAAAGACCGACGGTCAGCCAGTTAATTGCTCCTACAATCATAAGCAGGATTGCCAGCCTGTCAATAGGTGTTCTCATACCGACAACTCCTTTTACCATAGAGTCCGGGGCTTCTGTTTTTATAAAACCGGAAGCCCTTATCGGATCCTGTACCTAAGGTTTGCAAAAAGTACATATACAAAAATCAATAATACAGGATTCTGCCATTAGTATGACCAATTATACATGAATAATACAGTTTAAGTTTTCAAACTATAGCTTTTGAAAAAAGCGTTATTTATATTATTGCTTTTATTCATTATAAATAAACAAGTCTGACGGTAAAATTGAAAGTTAAGGCAAAAAATAAATGATTTAACAAATGATTGTTTGCTGCCAATCTTGTATCGAAGCTTCACTTGCATTACAATAAAATAGTATATTTTTTCACCTGAATTTAAAAGGATATGGATGGGGTGGTTTATTATGTCCGGTTTTTGGGATAGAGAAGAACTGCTGGGCAAAATAGTCAAGAACAGCAGAGAAGAGATTCATATCAAGAAAGTGACAAAGAACAACAGGGATTATCTTGATATAAGAACTTTCTGGTATGACGCGAATGATGATTGTTTTAAGCCAAGCCAGAAAGGAGTGGCAATACAAATGGATTTGCTTCCCGAGTTTAAACAAATTCTGTTGAAACTGGATGAATCCTGAGCATTTTAGCGCATGCCCTGTCAAACATTAATATATGATTGCCGCACCCCGAAGGATGCGGCTCTCTATGTGAACAGCCTGGAGGTCCCGGATACGGAAAACCTCCGGCTGTAAACATCATATGCGGAAAGCGAAGAAGGTGTGCATATTGGGATTTTTAGCCCGGTCCTTGTTTCCGGCTGCTAATGTGACATTGATGGCGGTTAATGAATGCATCGAAACGGAAATGAAAAATAGACTGATCGAATCCGGTATCGAGCTTATTGAAATACCAAAATGCAGAAGGCTTAATCCGGCAGTTTCAAGTCACCCGGATATGCAGCTTGCGCATATTAACGAAAATATACTGGTTTGCCATCCTGATTTTCCTGAAGAACTTGTGAATTTCCTTAAGAAACGCGGTTTTGAAGTTTATATCGGAGATACGGTACTTAGTGAGCAATACCCGTTTGATATAGCGTATAATGTTGCAATAATAGGTAAAGAAGCGTTCCATAATGCTAAATATACCGACCCGGTTATAAAAAAACTGCTTAAACGGCATTCAATACGGTTAAATCATGTGAATCAGGGTTATGCAAAGTGTTCGGTTTTACCGGTAACGCCGGAAAGCGTTATAACTGCCGATCGCTCAATAGCCAAAGCGGCAATGGACGCGGGTTATGATGTGCTGCTGATACCCGCTCAAAGAACTATTCAATTGCCGGGTTTTGACTACGGATTTATTGGAGGAACTGCCGGTTTTATCGACAACGAAAAACTGGTTTTTGCGGGTAATGTTGAACATCTCGAAAGCAGAGGCGATATTGTCCGATTCCTGAAAAAGCATAATATCAGTTGGATTAATCTTTCTGAAGAAATAATAATCGATTACGGAGGTTTTTTACCGCTTTATGAGCGATAATAAAGAATACGGCTGCGTTTGGTTTCAAGTAATTCCTTCCGTTATTCCGATATTTTATAAAGAGTGGTAAAATATCAAAGTAGGATAAGGGGGTAGAAATAATGGATAAAGTCAATGAAAATAAGGTATCATTGGATCAACAACTGGAAGCCCAGCTTAACCCTGATGTTGAAACTGAACAATATGATCATGCGGAAAGTTCCATTGACAACGGCAACAAACAAAAACACGCTCCGGAGACGGAACCGGGCTTAAGGGTATTAAGTGTTGGCGAATGGATGCTGACAATTTTGTTTTATATTATCCCGGTTGTAAATATAATAATGATGGCTGTTTGGGCGTTTTCTTCAAAAGGAAATATTCACCGCAGAAATCTGTCCCGCGCTTTACTTTTATGGGTTATTATCATACTTATTGCCTATATTGTTGCGATGGCAGTCGCCGGATTTACTATTTTTGATATTGGCAGGTAAACCGAACAGAATTTATTAAGGGCGGGTGCCATCTTCCATATCGTTATACCGAATTGTATGTATTGTCACCCGAATATCTATAAGCTTGACTTATATATATCATATCATCTATTTATTTTACTTATATCAAATTGTAATGTATAATGCAATTGCAAGTAATAAACAGAGGAGAATATGTTGTATGGGAAGAGTGATAGGTACTGTTGCAAGAGGTATTTTGTCTCCGATTTTTAAGAAAGGGGACGATATAGTAAAAATGGTTACGGATACCGTAATAAATGCCTCAGCCGTCGAAGGATTCGAAATCCGGGATAAAGATATCGTCGCAATTACGGAGTCGGTAATTGCGCGTGCCCAGGGGAATTATGCCGGAGTTGATGATATTGCAGAAGATATTCGAAAGAAATTTGGAAAAAGTACTGTCGGCGTTGTGTTTCCGATATTAAGCCGAAATCGTTTCGCCTTGTGTCTTAAGGGGATTGCGAAAGGTGCCGGAAAAATTATTCTTATGCTTAGCTACCCCGCCGATGAAGTAGGCAATCATTTGATAGATGTGGATCTGTTGGATGAAAAAGGCGTTAACCCGTGGGGTGACGTTTTGACGGAAAAGAGTTTTCGAGAATTATTCGGGTACAACAAACACACTTTTACCAGTATAGACTACATTGATTATTATAAATCTATTATTGAAGAGTGCGGTACTGAGTATGAGATAATACTATCGAACAATCCAAAAACGATTTTGGAATATACAAAAAATATCCTTGTGTGTGATATTCATACCAGAAACAGGACAAAAAAAATATTGCGGGAAAATGGAGCAGAAAAAGTATATGGCCTTGATGATATACTATCAATGCCTGTTGGAGACAGCGGGTATAATGAGGTATACGGCCTGCTTGGATCAAACAAGGCTACGGAAGACAGTGTGAAACTTTTTCCCAGGGATTGTCCGAAGATTGTTGAAGAGATACAGAAAGCAATTCAGCAAAGAACGGGAAAAACAGTGGAAGTTTTGGTTTATGGAGACGGGGCGTTTAAAGATCCGGTCGGGAAAATATGGGAACTGGCTGATCCTGTTGTATCCCCCGGCTACACAAAAGGATTGGAAGGAAAGCCTAAAGAGGTGAAACTTAAGTATCTCGCCGACAATAATTTTGCTCACCTCAGCGGCGAAGAATTAAAAAAGGCCATATCGGGATATATAAAAAATAAGGATTCGATACCGGTCGATTCAATGGAGTCTCAGGGTACAACTCCGCGGAGGCTGCCCGATCTGATTGGTTCACTTTGTGACTTGATTTCAGGCAGTGGTGATAAAGGAACTCCTATTATATATATTCAAGGTTATTTTGACAGTTACGCCGAATGATTTCGCAACTTGTCCGCTTACCGTGCTTGCGCCGGTGCAAGTACGGTAAACGGAAATACGGGAATGTTCCGCAGAACCCAAAACAATATAATAACAATGGCTGTAATTATGCAGTAATAAGGATGTTTCGCCAGGAAACGATTAACCGTATCAAAAGGGTTTTTTCCTGATAGAAGAAAGTAAAACCAAAAGTAAAGTGACCCAAATACAAGCAAAGCAAAAAACGGCCATAACGGATTGTATGAAAATGCTTCACGAAAACGCCCGTTCAAAATGGCGTGCAAAGACCGGGTCATCCCGCATCCGGGGCAATATAAGCCGGTAATGCTGTGAAAAGAGCATGCCGGGATGATAGGGTTTATGCCTGGATTGACCCGGAATACAAAGAAAACGACGCCGGCGAGAAGCAAACACGTAATGACTAGAAAGGCAAAACGGCTGAACGGCTTGCAAAAAAGCGCAAGCAGCTTATAACAGGTTCTCTTCATCTGTCTAATCACCGTCAATAATCGAAATCAAAATTATAGTCAAAGTAGTAACCATTCATATCCATATACTGATCCAGCATTTGCTGTAATGAACCACTGCTGATAAAAACTATTAACGAGATAATGGAAAAAATAACAGCTCCCAATAATATGCCGAAGCTGACCCAGCACCACATTTTTGTTTTCTTTGAGGCTTCCTGCGCGAGTTCTATGTTCCCCGCAGCCAGATGCGCCGATATCTTGTTGGAATTAACCAGCGCCGCAATTGCGAAAGGAAGCGCAAGAATACTGAAACAACTAAGGCAGCACAAAACACAACTGAATATTATTAACAAAACGGACTGCACTTTGTAGTCGGGAATTTGAGGTGCAACAGGAGCAGGGGACACATTGTAATTCATGTAATTGTTGGTTGGTTGTGATTGCCCGGCGGAAGCTGAACCGTTATCCAGCAGTTCTCCGCACGCGGGGCATACCCTTGTATAGCCACCCGTTTCCTGGCCGCAATTGGGACAATACATAAAAAAACCTCCTCAATACATAAACATTTCAGACATCCAAGGTGATAAACGGTTCTGACGGTATCCGGAGAAATAAAAGCTAAAAAGCGGGTTTTACTGTAGACATATGCCGTTTTACATCGGCTCCGGGCTTTTATAACGTAACGCTGAAAAGAATATTTTAAAAGTAAAACCGGCATATTATAAGGATTAGCCGTAAAAACCATATTAATTATACAGTAAAAATTATTAAGCCGCAATGAGCAATGCTTTAACGGCAGCGCCGCTTTTAGTTTGAGCCTTGCGGCATTTTTATCGTATGGGTATAATATGCTTATACCTGAATTAATATAACTGAAGAAACTGTAGGTTTCGTTTTATACCTGACCATTGTAACAGGTATCATAACAGGTTCTATAGAGGTAAGGTGGATAGTATTGAGCAGAAGGATATCACGCGAGCATGCGATGAAACTTTTATACCAGTTCCAGGTAAGAAGTGACGATATTCAGGAACAGGTTGAGTATTATCTTTCTGAATTGGAAGAAGATATTGCCGAAATTGATAAAGATTATTTTCTCGATGTGATATATGGAGTAATGAATAACCTTAATGATATCGACAGTCATATCAGAAAACACGCAAAGGGCTGGTCTGTTGAACGCATGCCGAAAGTGGATCTTGCCATAATGCGCCTTGCTGTTTATGAATTGCTGTTCAGAAAGGATATACCATGGAATGTTTCGATTAATGAAGCGGTTGAACTTGCGAAGAAATATGGTGGCGACCGGTCAAGTTCATTCATAAACGGGATTCTGGGAAAGGTATCCGCTGAACTACATATGGTGGATGGGAAATAATATGCAGGAAAGATTAACGGTAAGTCAGCTGACCAGATATATTAAAAGGATTTTTTCATTTGACAACGTCTTGTCAAACGTATGTGTTACAGGTGAAATTTCAAATTTTAAGCTTCATTCGTCAGGTCACATGTATTTTACGCTTAAAGATGAAGAAAGTGTCATACGATGCGTAATGTTTAGAACTCAAGCCCAAAGATTGCGTTTTATGCCCGAGGACGGCATGAAGGTTATTGTAAGAGGCTACGTTTCAATATATGAAGCAGGAGGGTTATATCAATTATATCCGGAACATATGGAACCGGACGGAATTGGGAACCTGTACCTCGCTTTTGAGCAGTTAAAGCAAAAGCTTGAAAAGGAAGGACTTTTCAGAAGCGAACTCAAAAAAAAGCTTCCCTTTCTTCCGAAGCGGATTGCGGTGGTCACATCGCCTACGGGCGCGGTTATTCGTGATATTATAAACGTTTTGTTCAGAAGGTTTCCGAATGTCATTTTAAAATTATATCCTGTCAAGGTTCAGGGTGAAGATGCAGCGAGACAAATTTCCGAAGCGCTTCGCGCAATAAACTTACATAAAACTGCAGATGTAATAATAATTGCGCGCGGGGGAGGTTCTCTTGAAGAACTCTGGCCGTTTAACGAAGAAATAGTTGCAAGGAGTATTTACGAATCGGACATCCCCGTTGTTTCGGCTGTTGGCCATGAAACGGATTATTCAATAGCAGATTTTGTTGCGGATTTAAGGGCGCCTACGCCGTCAGCCGCCGCCGAATTGGTGGTTCCTGAAAAGGAAGCTCTTCTAAAGTCGCTTTTTGATATAAGGCTCCGTTTAAAACGAGCTTTAGCGGGTAGAATTCAAAATGAAAGACAGTACATTGCCCGCCTTATGAAAAGCCCTGCGTTAAGGCACCCGCTTGACAGGGTAAATCAGAGAAAAATGGACATTGAAGCGATAAGAAAGAATTTGGAGAAATCTATTGAAAGAAAGCTGGAAATTGAAAAGAGCAGGTTATGCACGATATATGGAAAGCTTGACGCGCTGAGCCCGTTGAAGGTTTTGACCCGCGGATACGGCATTGCAAGAAATGAATTGGGGGAAGTGATAAAATCCGTTACCCAAATACGACCGGGAGACTTTATTGAATTGTTTGTCAGTGACGGTAAAGTTCACTGTGAAGCCAAAGACATTATACCAGCGGAAAAAAGCGAATAGAATAAATATTATAACTGATAGGAGAGATAAATATGGATGCTGCCGAAAATTACGAACAAGCGGTAAAAGAATTGGAGGAGATTGTAAGCACTCTGGAAAAAGGCGATATACCTCTTGAAAAGTCCCTTGAACTTTTTCAAAGAGGGGTTGCGTTAATCAAATACTGTACGGGTAAGCTGGACGAAACCGAAAAACAGATTCTGCAAATAGTCGAAAAAGACGGAGTAAGCAGCGAAATACCGTGGGAACCGGAGGCACAGAAATGAATTTTGAGCAGGAACTGAACCATCTCTCGGTTTTAGTCGATCAATATTTGACAAAGTATTTTGATCAATATGATGATCCTTTTGAGAACGACATTTTGGAATCTATGCGCTACAGCCTTTTTGCAGGGGGCAAGAGAATAAGGCCTGTATTATCGCTGGCCGTAGCGAAATTGTTATCGGGACGTTTGGACGATATTATGCCGTTTGCCGCCGCAATTGAGATGATCCATACTTATTCCCTTATACATGATGATCTGCCGTCAATGGATAATGATGATTACAGACGGGGAAAGCTTACAAACCATAAAGTGTTTGGAGAGGCAATGGCGGTACTGTCCGGAGACTGCCTGTTGAATGAAGCCTATGAATTGTTGATGAAAACCGCTTTAAATGCTGGAAATAAAATGGAACATGCGCTTAATACAGCCTGTTTTATAGCGCGCACAGCCGGAAAAAGCGGGATGATCTCCGGGCAGGTTATTGATATCGAATCGGAAGGGAAAGCAGTGTCCTCTGAAACCCTTAAGCAAATGTACAGGAGAAAAACCGGAGCATTACTGAAAGCAAGCGTTATGGCTCCTGCGCTTTATTTGGATGTCTCAGCTTCAATAATGGATGCGCTGAACGAATATGCGGATGGTATTGGCCTTGCTTTTCAGATCAAGGATGACATACTTGATGTCGAAAGCAGCACGGAAAAATTGGGGAAACCTGCAGGGAGCGATGAAAAAAACAAAAAGACTACGTATGTAACGCTTTTCGGTCTTGAAAACGCAAAAAAAATGTTAAATGATGTTATATACAAAGCCGTTGACGCAGTAATTCCATTTGGAGAAAAGGCCTGGTTTTTAAAAGAAATTGCATTTTATATTGAAAAAAGAGCCTATTGAAAAACCAGCATATATAATGTAGTTAACCGCGTGGTTCCTGTGGTTCGATTTGAAGACAGTGACAATCAAATATATGTATTATAAAAGAGGTGGAGAATGATTCAGGCAGTAATTGATATAATAAACAACAAAGCGTTTACAGTGCCTGTGTTATCATGGTTTATAGCCCAGAGTATAAAATTTGTTCATTACCTGATTGTAAATAAACGCGTTGATTTTAAAAAATTTATTGATTTCGGCGGAATGCCGAGCTCTCATACCGCGTTTACCGTATCTCTTACAACAATTTTGGGGATACATAACGGGTTTTCATCCGATATATTTGCGCTTTCGGCTATTTTCTCGCTTGTGGTTATGGCAGATGCCGCGGGCTTAAGGCGCGCGGCGGGGAAACAGGCCGAAGTATTGAACAAACTTGTAAACTCAAGCGAGCATGTTCGGCTGGATAAAGAACTGAGGGTATTATTAGGCCATACGCCGGTTGAGGTGTTGGCGGGAGCAGCTTTAGGCATTATAACCGGGATTGTGTTAAATTAATGGCGGTATTTCCGCAAAAGGAACTTTAGGAGTTCTATTTGGCGCAAACCGGAGCTTTAATACGATTAAGTTATATGCTATAATATAGTCCAAAACATATCGGATGGCGCAGTATTCTAGTTAGTACTGTTTGTTTCGAAGGCGGGCCTAAAAATCCGCTAAAGGGCATATCGATGAAGTTCCTGGTGCCGGCTTGTTACGCCCAGTGATGGGTTGGTGCTGGGAGTTAAGGTTTTGGGGCAGCCTGCAAAGGCATGCAGGATATGACCCCATTACCGCGGAGACCCGTAAATGTGGAAGACAGGTTGCTCCTTTTCGGTATATACCTTGACTACATTACGGGCAGAACCTGTCATGCGGTACCTCGTTTAGGTGCTGTGTGCAGTGTAGCCTGCCTTGAGCGGGGCCGGAGGGATAATGGATCAGATGTTGGTGTGCAGGCCAACACACCGACATTATTGCCATTTGAAATCGGCTTTGCAAAAGAGGCTAGAAACAAATAAGACTTTCGGGGAAAACCCCTAGACTGTACATCAGGTATACAAGGGATTGCAGTGTGGTCTCAGTGGTGATCAGGCTTCGATATGGGCAACCTATCGGCAAGTGGTTTAAATGGAAACGACCGCTTTGGTGACGAAGCGGTACCATTTGGGGAAATCCTGCCTGACCTAAGCCGCAAAATTTACTTTGTATACCGCCATCCAATATGATGGTTATCCGGGCAATATTGTTTTTGCAAGCCAGCCATACGGTTTGATAACGGAAAAGAAATGGAGAAAATGGACAGTCACCATAAAATTACACATTCAAGCTTTTTGCCTAAGAAGTTCAAAGTTCCCAGGAAAAGACGCCTGCCCGTCAAGAGATCGAGCAGCGGTTCCAGAAGGGAACAAAGCATATGGGCTATTTCTGTTACTGTTATTTCCTTTATACTTTCACTATGTATCCTGTTCTTATCATCCGCCATATTTGAAACTTTAACACCGTTTTTTTCGTTTGTTATAGTGCTGTTTATTGTACTTATAGGTGTGCTGTTCGATATAGTCGGAGTGGCGGTTACTGCCGCCGATGAAAAACCGTTTCACGCAATGGCGTCAAAAAAATACAAAGGAGCATCACAGGCCATTAAGCTTATACGCAAAGCCGATAAAGTGGCCAGTATTTGCAATGATGTTATTGGTGATATTTGCGGGGTTGTAAGCGGTACCGCCGGTGCGGCGATTATATTCAGGTTTTTTTCAGGACATGCGAAATATGGATTAATTGAAGCGGTCGTCGGCGGTTTGATCGCGGCAATAACAGTTGGAGGAAAAGCGTTTGCAAAAAAGTTCGGTATAAAGGACAGCCATGTAATTTTATATAAAGTCGGTACTTTAATGGCAATTTTCATTCCTTCAAATAACAGTAAAAAACAGGAAAAAGGTTGAATAATAAATCTTGTTTTAGTAAAATAGGAACAGTTGAGTAAAATCTCAAAATACCTTTTTGTTTTGAAAAATTAGCGGACATGGAACAGACACACCCGTCCGTTTTTTGTTCTAAATTCATTGATTTTGGAAAGAAGGACGAGTAAAATTGAAAAAGACGAATTGTTTGTGTGCAGACGGTGTTTTAAAGCGGGTCTCCGAGCCTTCGGATCTTAAAATGCTCGAACCGTGCTGCCTGAGGAAATTGGCGGAAGAAATCAGAACCTTTCTTATTGATAAAATATCGTACACAGGTGGTCATATAGCTTCCAACCTTGGTGTTGTTGAATTAACGATTGCATTACACACTGTTTTTGATTCCCCGTATGATAAAATAATTTGGGACGTAGGACACCAAACATATGTCCATAAAATTTTAACCGGCAGGAAGGACGATATTGTTAACATCAGGCAGTTCGGAGGAATATCGGGCTTCCCGAAAACAACCGAGAGCGTACATGACTGCTTTAACACAGGTCACAGTTCCACATCTGTTTCTGCTGCGCTGGGAATGGCAAGAGCACGGGACCTGCTTGGAGAAAACTACAATGTAATTGCGGTTGTAGGCGACGGCGCCCTTACCGGAGGTATGGCTTACGAAGCATTGAATGACGCGGGCAACAGTAAGACGAATTTGATTGTTATTCTTAACGATAACCAGATGTCGATATCGAAAAATGTTGGGGGAATGTCCCGTTATTTAAGCCGTATACGAACCGAACCCATTTATTATAAAGTGAGGGACGACTTCCAGACATTGGTCGAGAAAATACCGGCAATCGGGAAATCCGCGCAAAAGATGCTGCATAGGGTGAAAGGTTCATTAAAAAGCCTTCTTCTTCCCGGCATACTTTTTGAAGAATTGGGTTTTCGTTATTACGGGCCTTTGAACGGTCACAATATTACCGAGATGCAGGAAATCCTGAAAAAGGTGAAAAACATGAAAGGCCCTGTTTTGGTACATGTCTGTACGGTTAAAGGCAAGGGATACACCCCTGCGGAGGAAAAGCCGCAGCAGTATCACGGTATTTCGCCTTTTGACGTTAAAACGGGGCAGGTCAAAGAACTGACAAATGAAAGCTTTTCAAACGTATTTGGAGCAAAACTGGCTGAGCTTGCAGGAAAGCATGAGGATATTGTCGCTATAACAGCGGCAATGCCCGAAGGTACAGGTTTGGATCTGTTTCAGAAACGGTTCCCGAAGAGGTTTTTTGATGTCGGGATTGCCGAACAGCATGCTGTTACAATGGCGGGCGGGCTTTCAACACGGGGGTTAAAGCCTGTGGTTGCCATATATTCTTCATTTTTTCAAAGAGCATATGATCAGGTCATCCATGATGTTTCGTTGATGAATCTGAGCGTTATTTTCTGCATTGACAGGGCAGGTATAGTCGGTGAAGACGGGGAAACTCACCAGGGCATTTATGACATAGCTTTGTTTTCCACTCTTCCAAACATTACATTTATGACTCCGGCCGACTATGACGAATTGGAGAAAATGCTTGTTTATGCGGTGGAAGAAGGGGAAGGCACCATCGCAATAAGGTATCCGCGAGGACAGGGAGGCAGAAATGTTGTCCCCGACAAGCCTATGAAACTCGGAGAAGCTGTCCGGCTGTCCGAAGGGAAGGACGTAACGCTCGCGGTTACGGGGCATATGGTTCCGATTGCGCTCGAAGCTTCGCAGAAACTCGCTGAACTAGGCATTATGTGCGATATACTATATTATAGGTTTATAAAGCCGTTTGACACGGATCTTCTTGCCGAATCTGCAAAAAAGACAGGATTTGTTATGACTGTCGAAGATCATGTTGTGAGCGGCGGTTTCGGTAGTATTGCATTAAGGCTCCTTAATGATCGCGGTATCATTGTTCCGTTTGAAATAGCGGCGTTTCCCGATAAAGCTATTGAGCACGGTGATCGAATACGGTTATACGAAAAATACGGTCTTGATGCCGATGGCCTTGTAAAAAGGGTGTTAAGCAAAACAGGCGGTAAATTCACGCGGCTGTTAAAAATAAGGAACAAAATATTTTAATGCTCAAGATCTGCTTTACGGCTTCAAAATTAAGCAACAATATATAAATAGTACTTATACAAAAAAATGCGTCGCAGGTCAAATCAAGTTGTTTGCTTTTTAACGACTAATCGACGCTGTAAGAGTAATTAGGCGAAGATTATCGCACTTTTATACTGTAAAACACATATAGGAAAGGGTGGGTTGTATGATTACAAAACAAGATTTACCGGATATATTAGCAAAGACATTGAAGGAACTTAAAGGGAAAGGCACAATAATAGAAGTTTGCAAGTATATTTGGGAAAACTACGAGGAAGAACTAAGAAACTCTGGCGATTTGTTTTATACATGGCAATAGACATTAGATGGGCAGCTACAATGCTAAGGAAAGCAAGGAAAATGAAAGCTGCTGAGATAAGTTCTTCAGGTTTATGGGAATTGGTAGAATAAAAATGGTAGCAAAAATGTATTGCTAGTGTCAGAAATCCAATGTCTGATGCTCTTTTTTCAAATATGTGAGCTGAGAAAAACATATTGGAGTGCTGTTAAAATGTTAGATAAGTCAATTCCTTACTATGACATTCTGATGGTAAGAAAAAAAGGAATGTCAGTAAAAGATTATAAACTACCGGAAGGTTTTAAGTTTGTTTTATTTAAAAGTGGTGATGAAAAAGAATGGGCAGAAATCGAAACTTCCGTAGGTGAATTTGATAGCGAATCTGATGCTTTAGTGTATTTCCAAAGAAACTTTTTACCATATTTGGATGAGCTTGAACGCAGGTGTATTTTTATAGAAAATGATAAAGGTGAGAAGGTAGCGACATTTACTATATGGTGGCGTTATACCGGAAATAGAAGAGATCCATGGATATACTGGGTAGCAGTAAAACCTGAGTATCAGGGACTGGGATTGGGAAAAGCCATTGTATTTGAAGGAATGAAGAGACTTATTGAAATAGAAGGAGACAGAGATGTTTATTTACATACCCAAACATGGAGCTATAAGGCAATTAATATATACAGGAACGCAGGTTTTGAGATAACGAAAGAAAAGGGGCTCGGTGGATACGAAAATAATGATTATGAAAAAGCACAGGCGCTGATTGCCCAATACTTAAGGAAGTAGATTGTTTTATTAGTTCTGGAGGGGAAAATGATTTTATCCGATAAAACCATAATTAAAATGCTCAATGATGGAACTTTGAAAATTTCACCGCTGGACAAAAACCAAATACAACCCGCCAGCGTGGATTTCAGGCTTGGAGATACCTTTAGTATGGTGGAAGATTCCCATGCAGGCATTATTGCATTGGATAAAGAAATAAAATATAAGACAATAAAAGCGGATAAATATGTTTTGCTTCCGGGGCAATTTGTACTTGCAACTACAATGGAGTATTTTGAATTACCGGATGATTTAACCGCATTTGTTGAAGGCAGAAGTTCTTTAGGGAGAATGGGGCTTTTTATTCAAAATGCCGGATGGGTGGACCCGGGATTCAAAGGTGAAATTACTCTGGAATTGTACAATGCCAACCGCTGCGCAATAGAATTAAAAGCCGGCCGGAGAATAGGCCAGCTTGTTTTCGCTAAAATGGACAGTGCCGCGTTAAACCCTTATAGCGGCAATACTAATTCCCGTCATGTTATATTATGTATTTAGATATGTAACTATCAAAATTAAACTGAATGTTTTTTTAGTCCTTCCGGTAGTTTCAGTGATTTTTTGGTTTTTAGCATTTTTAACTTTTTTTAAACTTGCGGAACCTGGAATTACATTTGACAGCGTATTATTAATTTTAGCAAGAACAGGAAGGACTACATTTATAGTTATCCCATTAATTATAATTTCAATAGTAATTGCTTTAATTGGTTTTCAAAGTGCAAGAAATTACAGGGGTAAACAAAAAGATGGGAATTAAATATTAACTGGCGGGTTTCTCAGTTAAGTATTAAAATTTATATATTAGCGAAGAATTTAAAAGGAACTCATGTTTTAATGGAGGCATACATATGGAGCCTAAGCGGCTTAGCTGGGCCAAAAAGCTGCAATCAATAGCACAGGCAGGATTAACATATTCAAAAGATAAATATGATATTGAAAGATTTCAGCAGATCAGGGACATATCGGCAGAGACACTGAACGAATATACCGGGATTGGAAATGAGAAAATAAAGAACCTGTTTTGCAATGAAACCGGATACCAGACGCCTAAAGTAGATAAAAGGGGTGCTGTCTTTAAGGATGATAAGATCATTAGCGGATTTACCTCCATTGTCTGTGGAAAGAATTACAAAAGAACAAATCGCGATGTGCTTTGAAGCGAAGGATAACGATAATTTTTTGACAGTATTTGATTAAATATAGTTTAATTATTATGGAATATATAAATGTTGTGCCGGAAGGCATTTTATATGGTGAATGTATTTATCGGGAGTGCGGATCTTGTCAAAGGAACGTTTGGATGTATTGCTCGTCAAATCCGGTTATTTCGACAGCCGTGAACAAGCCCGGAGAGCTATTATGGCGGGGCTTGTCCAGGTTAACGGAGAAGTTGAAGATAAGCCTGGCAGCAGGTTTGAAACCGATTCTGAAATATCGGTTAAAGCAAACCCTTTGCCTTATGTGGGAAGAGGCGGGTTAAAGCTTGAGAAGGCTCTGAAAGAGTTCAATATTAGCCTTAAGGACATGGTATGCATGGATATCGGTGCTTCCACGGGAGGTTTTACAGATTGCATGCTGCAAAACGGGGTAAAAAAGGTTTATTCGATTGATGTCGGCTACGGACAGCTTGCGTGGAAACTTCGCACCGATGAAAGAGTCGTTGTGATGGAACGCACGAACTTCCGCTACGTGAAACCGGAAGATATAGGCGAACCTGTTGATTTCGCCGCTGCCGATGTTTCTTTTATATCACTTGAAAAAATTATTGCTCCGGCAAGAGAAATCCTAAAACCCGAAGGTTCAATGGTATGCCTGATAAAACCGCAGTTTGAGGCAGGCCGTGAAAAGGTAGGGAAAAAGGGTGTGGTCCGCGACCCGGATATCCATTGTGAAGTCATAGATAAAGTAATCCGCTTTTCCGAAGAACAGGGGTTTTTTGCTTCCGGTTTGACATTTTCGCCGATAACAGGTCCGGAAGGGAATATAGAATATCTTTTATACATTAAAAAAGAGTTTTCCGGTGACGGATATGCACCTGTCAGGCAAATCGTGAACGAAGCCCATGCTTTTTTTAATAACTCTAAAAGCTAAAATTACGCTTTACCCCATTGTATTTTTATTCATGTTATATGTATAATAAAACGAGACGATAAGTGTTCGTCATTGATAAGTGATTTCTTCCGTTATTTCAGCGAGGGGAAAAATGTCCCTCCGCCCCGCAGTTTTTATTATTTATGAGCCGGAGGTACGAATCCAGCATGGAGCCAAAAAGAATTGCCGTTTTTGTAAACAGGAGGCGGGATAAAGAGCTCGCTGTTACAAAAACCGTAATTGAATACATAAAAAAATACGGTATGGAACCTGTTGCTTCGTTTCCTTTGGCGCAGGAAACAGGAATTTTGGGGTTTGATGAAAAAGAAATCCCGGGAAATGTTTCAATCGCTCTATCGCTCGGGGGAGACGGGACACTGCTTAGCACGGCGCGATTGCTGTTCAAACATGATATCCCCGTTATGGGTATAAACCTGGGAACAGTAGGTTTTTTGGCCGAAGTTGAAATTCATGATATTGAAAATGCGATTAAGAGTCTTTCAACGGGTGACTATAAACTGACGAAACGCATGGTATTAACATCCCGCGTTGAGCGCGGCGGCAGTATAGTATTCAGCGGTATGGCTTTGAATGATGTCGTAGTAAGCAGGGAAGGATTGTCGCGCATTATTCTCCTGAAGGTTTATGTCGATGACCAGTATATTGATTCCTTTCCCGGAGACGGTGTGATCGTTTCAACGCCTACAGGTTCAACCGCCTATACCCTGTCAGCCGGCGGCCCTATAGTGCAGCCTGAAATGCAAATGATGATCATTACGCCGATATGCCCTCATATTTTGTATTCCCGTTCATTCATAACAAGCCCGGAAAAAGAGGTCATCGTACGGATAGATGATGATTACCCTGATCCCGCGATAATAACCCTTGACGGCCAGACGGGCTTTGAAATTATGGCGGGGGACCAAATTTTTGTTAAGCGGGCAGGTAAGGAGATAAGCTTTGTCTCGATAAACCACCTGAATTTTTATGATGTGCTCAGGGCAAAAATACACGGTTGGAATGCCGATTCAAAATAGCTTTGCGCTATTGCGTAAGGAACAATGTCCCATATTAATAAGCAGCAGACTGCGGATATGTATTTTGTAATATTTGGGAAAGGTGAAAACAATGAAGTATAACCGGCACGCGAAAATCCTTGAATTGATTGAAACTTACGATATCGAAACCCAGGATGAACTTGTTGAAAAGCTTAAAGAACATGGCATGGAAGTAACCCAGGCAACAATATCGCGAGATATTAAGGAACTTCGGCTTGTTAAGGTTATGACCAACGAAGGAAAAGCAAAATATATGACAATGAACAGCGATACCGGCGGCTTAAGCGAAAAGCTGCTTACCATCCTTCGAGGCGGTTATGTGTCCAGTGATTACGCCAATAATATTCTGGTTGTAAAAACCCTTCCAGGAATGGCTCCGGCCGTCGCATCGGCAATTGATTCGCTTGGATGGAGTGAAATAGTCGGAACTATTGCTGGCGATGATACAATCATGGTTGTCACGCGAGCCGAAAAAATCGCAGAGGAGATACAGGACAAGTTTAACAGGATACTGGAGGGAAATTGACCGATGCTCATCCAGTTGTCGGTGGAAAACATCGCGATTATTGAAAAACTGACGATTGAGTTTGAAGACGGATTGAATATATTAACCGGTGAAACCGGGGCCGGGAAATCCATCCTCATTGATGCGATAAACGCTTTGCTTGGAGGACGGGTTTCCAGGGATATTATCCGTTTGGGAGAAGATAAGGCAAAAGTTGAAGCTGTTTTTGAAGTACCCAATAAACTATTTAATGTACTAAGCGATATGGGCATTGAACCGTCCGAAGACGGAACATTAATAATTTCCCGCCGATTTACCACGTCAGGTAAAAATATATGCCGTGTAAATGGTTCTCTTGTTACCGTGCAGCAGTTAAAGGAGATTGGAGAATATCTTATCGACATTCACGGGCAGCATGAAAACCAATCCCTGCTCAGAAGCCAGGCACAGGTTACATATCTTGATATGTTTTCGGGCAAACTCCTGCTGAACGAAAAGGAAATGTACCGGAACATACTGAAAAGGTACAATGAAGTAAGAAAAAAAATCTCCGAACTGCGCGAAATGGAGAAAGAAAGGGCGCGCCTTGAGGATTTGTACAAATACCAGGCTAAAGAAATCAGTTCCGCTAACCTGAAAAAGGGAGAGGATATTGAGCTTGAGCGGATAAGCAGCATACTGTCCAACGCAGAAGGGATAATGCAGGCCTTTTCTTCCGCTTATCTTAACCTGACAGGCGATGAGAACATTGTTCCGGGCGCTTTGGATTTGGTTCAGCAGGCGCAGACGGCAATTGAAAGCATAGCCGGGATAGACGCCGAGTTCGGTAAAATATCCTCCGGCCTGCTTGAGGCTGCCGATAAATTGGCGGAACTCGCCAGAGAAATCCGGCTTAAAAAAGAGAGTATTAATTACGATCCGCAGCAGCAGCAGGAAGTTGAGGAACGCCTCGCGGTAATAGGAACGTTGAAAAGGAAGTATGGAAACACTATTGAAGAAATTATCGAATACGGCAATTACGTCCGGCAGAAACTGGAGGAGGTTTCGGATACGGAAAATCTGCTTAACAAGCTGACTGAAGAAAAGACATCCCTGGAAAATGAGTTATATACAAAAGCATGCCGTATTCATGAAATGAGAGTTAAGGCTGCAGAAGAGCTTAAAGAAAAAGTGACGAATGAACTAATGGACCTGGAAATGCAAAAAGCCGAATTCAAGGTTGATATTCAGTTTGATCAGAATCGAAACTATAACGAGAATGGTTTGGATTCAATTGAATTTCTTATTTCGCCGAACCCGGGCGAAGGATTTAAACCGCTGAACCGTATAGCGTCAGGCGGAGAAATGTCAAGAATAATGCTTGCGATTAAAACCATTCTTGCCGATGTCGACGAAATCGGGGTTCTGATATTCGATGAGATTGACACCGGGGTAAGTGGGAAGGCGGCATTAAAAGTCGGTGAAAAGCTTCTTCAGATTTCCGGGAAGCACCAGGTCATCTGTGTAACTCATCATGCGCAGATTGCCAGCTTGGCAAAGGTTCATTACCTGATAAGCAAAAAAACCGAAAAAAACAGAACGATTGCGATATTAAACAGGCTTGACGGCAGTGAACGCGAAAAAGAAATAGCAAGGCTGTTAAGCGGTGAAAACAGTAGAAGCACAACAATACTGGCAAAGGAAATGATTGAAAAGGGCAAAGCCTTAAGAACAGGCAGCCGCAAACCGCAATGACGTGTACGTTGTTCTTTTTGGGAGTTGGATACTTTGATAATAAAATGGTCTGAACATGTAACCACCGCTGTAAATCCCGAAGGCTATCCAAAAAGTGATTTGCCGGAGATAGCGGTGGTCGGGAGATCCAATGTTGGTAAATCATCAATTATAAATTTTTTGCTTAACCGCAAAAACCTGGCGCGGGTGGGAGAGATCCCCGGCAAAACAAGGCAGATAAACTTTTTCAATGCGGAAAATAAACTGCTGCTTGTGGATCTGCCCGGTTACGGTTATGCGAAAGTTTCAAAAGAAGAAAAGAAAAAATGGCAAGAGAATGTGGAAGCGTACCTCTTAGGGCGTCCCCAATTAAGCCTGATTATCATGGTTTTGGACATAAGGCATAAACCTACCGAAGATGACAAACTGATGTATAATTGGATATGTACTATGGGAAAACCCCATGTTGTATTAGCGAACAAATCCGATAAAATTTCAAGATCATATTTATCGGGCAATATAAATCAAATCAGGGAAACCCTTCAGATAGTACCCGGTGTTCCGGTAATAGCTGTTTCGTCAAAAAAAAGGACAGGCTGGAATGAGGCATGGAGTTGTATTATTGAAATGATTCCCGATTTGATAAAAATATAGAATTCAAGCAGTAGACAGGAAACGGGATGATGGGAATGATAGCTGAATTAATTGCAGTCGGAACAGAACTTTTGATGGGGCAAATTTCGAACACGAATGCCCAGTATATATCAAAAAGGCTAGCCGAATTGGGAATAAACGTATATTTTCATACTGTAGTGGGAGATAATCCTGAAAGGCTTAATAATACGATAAAAACCGCTTTGGAACGGTCGGATATAGTGATTACGACAGGAGGCCTCGGACCGACGAAGGATGATTTGACAAAGGAAACGATAGCACGGGCTATGAACCGGAAGCTTGTATTATATGAAGATATCCTTAAGCGGATAGAGGATTTTTTTGTCAAGAGACACAGGGTGATGTACAAGAACAATGAAAAACAGGCTTACCTGCCCGAAGGATGCACAGTTATACCCAATTCAAACGGGACAGCGCCGGGGTGCATTGTAGAAGAAGCCGGAAAAACCGTAATCATGCTGCCGGGCCCGCCGAAAGAAATGATTCCGATGTTTGAAGATGTGGTTTTCCCGTACCTGAAAAAATCGGCAGGAGTGGTACTTGTATCCAAAATGCTTAAAATATTTGGGATAGGCGAGTCTGAAATGGAAACAAGGATTATGGATCTGGTAGACATGCAGAATAATCCCACAATAGCCCCTTATGTTTCAATGAGCGATATTACCGTGCGTGTCACCGCAAGATGCGGATCAAAAGATGAAGCTGAGGAAATGCTAAGACCCGTTGTAAATAGAATCAGATCAAGGCTTGGCGACCTGGTATATTCGGAAGAGGGTGAAACGCTTGAGCAGGTGGTATCCAAGCTTCTTCACGAAAAAGGTTTGGTCATGTCAACGGCGGAGTCTTGCACCGGAGGGCAGCTTGCAGCCAGGATAATAAGCCTTCCCGGTGCTTCGAAAATATTCGAGCGGGGTTTTGTAACATATTCAAACACGGCAAAAATTGAAGAACTTGAGGTAAGCGAACAAACCCTCACAAAGTACGGGGCGGTTAGCCGTGAAACCGCGCTGGAAATGCTTAATGGTTTGATGAAAAAAACAAAATCCCACGTCCATGTAGCAATTACAGGGATTGCGGGCCCTGACGGGGGAACACCTGAAAAACCTGTAGGTTTGGTCTATATAGCTGCAAGTCTCCATAATCAGCTTGTATGCAGATCATATGAGCTTATGGGGAACAGGGAAAGAATACAAAACGATGCATGCCTGCGGGCACTGGATATAGTACGCCGGCTGATTCTTAAGCTGGAAGTGCCGGGGAAACATTGAGATTGATAGCAGTTTTAACCGGAATTTCTTCTTAAATAAAGAACCACGGGAGGATATAATATTTTGGGGCTAAGTTCTGAAAAACGCTTGTCGGCGAACGCTGCAATGGTAATGTTTGCAACTCTTTTAAGCAGAATAACAGGTTTTTTGCGAACGGTACTGATAAGAAACATAATGCAGCCAAGGGGTTATTCGGATGAATTCTGGGTTTCTTTTTCCCTTCCCGATCTTGCTTTTGAGCTTCTTGTCAGCGGCGCCATTGCCGCCGCGATAATACCCGTCCTTGCTTCCAGCCTTACGAACGACAACGAGGAAAACGGTTGGAAAGCGGTGGGCACTTTCTTAAATTTAACCGTAATAACGGTATTTATACTCGAAATAATATTTTTCATTTGGACACCGGAATGTATCCGCCTTGTCGCGTCCGGATATAAAGCAGATACAAAGGAGTTTGCGCTTACGGTTAAGCTTACGCGGATATTATTGCCGTCCGCTGTTTTTATGGTTCTTGTAGGGCAGTTTAACGGCATTTTGAACGCATATAACAAATTTGCGGCGGCAGCGTTCGGACCTGTTATTTATAACACTTGCGTGATGACATCAATTATCGCGTTCGGAGGGGTCAGTGCCGAATCGACAGCCTGGGGTGTATTGGCAAGCTCCGGTGTTTATTTTCTAATTCAGCTTGCATGTGTGTGGAAACACCTGAACTTCTACAGGTTACGTTTGTACATAAAGAATGAAACATTCCTGAAATTAATGAAGCTTGCGATTCCATCCCTCACCGCTTCTGCGGTGATGTATATAAACGTAATTATTTCCCGGAGCTTTTCAACGCAGTTTGCCCAAAACAGCGTTACTATGATGACAAACGCAAACAGGACGTGGCAGCTCCCGCTGGGTATTTTTGCGCAGAGCATGGGTGTTGCAATGCTGCCGACGCTGTCGACCAGGTTTGCCGAGGACAGGGAGAGCGATTATAAACGTGTCCTGTACAAAGGAATAAGAACAGTGATGTTGTTATGTATTCCATGCACGATGGTTTTGATGCTGTTAAGCCGACAAATAATGCAGATCCTTTTTAAATGGAGCGATATGACTTATTACGAAACAATGCTGAACGGCGTCGCGTTGCTTGCATATGCGCCCGCTCTTCTGTTCCAGTCGGTTGTTGTTATTCTGAACCGTGCTTTCTACTCAATACAGAATACAAAAATTCCGTTTTTCTGCGGTTTATGCACGATAATAATAAACATAATCGTTAATTTGTATCTGCTTCACAGCTCGGATATGGGAGCTGTCGGTACCGCTCTTGCATATGTTATTGCCGTTATGATTAATGCATTTTTGTTGGTAATACTGTTTTCCAAAAAGACAGGGTTTGCGCTGCTCCCCGATAATTTTGTTTTTCTTTCGAAAACATCCGTTTCTACTCTGATCGCCGGGTTTGTCCTTTGGTTATTAATAGCTGTTATTCCGTTTCCGGCAGCAGAAACTTATTCGTTTGCAGGAAAGATAACTGAGATTCTGGTAGTAGGCGTGCAACTTGTATTCGCTTTTATTGCTTTTACGGTTTCCGCTGTTTTGCTGAAAATTGACGATGTCAGGTACTTTATCGGCTCGGCTTTGGCAAGAATACGGGAAATAACCGGGAAATAAATGGTTACTGCCCGGACATAACTCCTGAACTATTATACAATAACGGAAACAAGAGCTTCATTTGCAAGAGCTATGCAGTTCAGTTCGGGCAAGTCGAAACTCGCAAAAATGCTTTGAAAAATTTTTGTATGAAGCATTTTTGCTCAGACAGTCGACTTGCTTATCCACGCTCTGACTGTATATCTCTAAGCTTCATTCCGCTATAGTTTCCTTTTATTGTACAAATAGTTCCTGTATAATAGAGTAGAGAGTTGCAATAACAGCAAATATTTGCAATGAACTGAAATAACAACAAATACTTTTATAGGGAAATTTTTGCAATCTATTGACTAATGGAAAAAAGTCGGATATAATTTAGAACAGATGTTCGAATATGCCGGAATAGAGCAAAATCCGGCAAATCCTTTTAATTCAGGAGGGCAAGTTATGACAAACGGTGATGAAAAAAAGAAAGCATTGGAAATGGTGTTCAGCCAAATAGAACGGCAGTTTGGCAAAGGAGCCGTTATGAAACTGGGAGAAGCCGCGCATATGAATATCGATGCAATTCCCACAGGAGCGCTGGGCCTGGATATTGCGCTCGGTGTAGGCGGGTTCCCCAGGGGGCGAATAATCGAGATATACGGCCCTGAAGCTTCCGGTAAAACGACCGTTGCCCTTCATGCAATCGCGGAGGCACAGAAAGCCGGCGGAGAGGCAGCTTTTATCGATGCCGAACATGCACTTGACCCTGTTTATGCAAAAGCTCTCGGAGTAAACATTGAAAACCTTATCGTATCACAGCCCGACACAGGGGAACAGGCTCTTGAAATTGCGGAAGCACTGGTAAGAAGCGGGGCAATTGATGTTATTGTTATAGATTCCGTTGCCGCACTTGTGCCAAAAGCTGAGATAGACGGAGAAATGGGCGATGCCCATGTCGGTTTGCAAGCCCGGTTGATGTCCCAGGCATTGAGAAAGCTTTCCGGTGTGATAAGCAAATCAAAGACGGTGGCGATATTCATAAACCAGTTGCGTGAAAAAGTCGGGATTATGTTTGGAAATCCGGAAGTAACTCCCGGCGGCCGTGCATTAAAATTTTATGCATCGGTGCGTTTGGAAGTACGGCGCGTTGAAACGCTTAAGGAAAGCGGAGAAGCTATCGGTAACAGAACAAAAGTAAAAATAGTGAAAAATAAGGTTGCACCTCCGTTCAAGGAAGCTGAATTCGATATCATCTACGGCGAAGGCATTTCCAGAGAGGGTAACATATTGGATGTCGGGGTCCAATTGGATATCGTAAAGAAAAGCGGTGCATGGTTTTCGTATAACGAACAGCGTTTGGGGCAGGGGCGTGAAAATGTTAAGAAATTCTTTAAGGAAAATCCTGAGATATGCAAGGAAATCGAAGATAAAATCCGTGCCCAATACGATAAAGCTTTTATCAGCAGCATTGAGGCCCACGTGGTGGACGATGAAGTATAGTTTTGCAGCTTTCGAACGGGTACCCGAGAACATTATATCATGAATTTATGATTTTATAAAATTCATGATATAATGTAAAAAAAGATACGGGGAGTGCGGTCAAGTGATTATTACATCGGCTGTAAAACAGAAAAATAATCCTGATATGATTAGTATATACATAGATAGCAAGTATGCCTTTTCTATGCCCCATGAAGAGTATTTAAGGCTGAATCTTTATGAACGCAGTGAATTAACCGAGGAAGATGTCAAAAGGATACGCGAAGAAATAAACGTAAGGGCAGCAACGCAGAACGGAATAAGAATGCTGTATTCAAAAGACAGAACGGAATATGAGATACGCCAAAACCTTATTAGGAAGGGGTTTGACGAAGATACCGCCGAAGGAGCCGTCATGCAGCTAAAATCAATGGGATACATAAACGACAGGCTGTATGCGCATAAATATATTTCAGATCGTCTTAAGCTTAAACCAAAGTCAAAAAAGGCGCTAATGTATGAATTGCAGAAAAAAGGAATTGACAGAGAAATAATTGCGGAAGTACTTGACGAGTTTGAAATGGATGAATCCTTAATCGCTTACCGCATTACGAGAAAGAAATTCAACAAATACGATATAAGCGATCCGCTGATACAAAGAAGAATTATTTCGTTCCTTACTCATAGAGGATTCTCGCATGAAATAATAAAAGACGTGATAAAGCAACTGATGCAGTAATTATTATTATATTCCGTACATACAATATTTTTAAAGAACTGCTGAGGTAAATAAAAGAAAACCGGTTTTAAGATATATAGACGGAGTGAGGACATACAGTTTATATAATAAGTGTTGACAGTTATAGAACCGTTGAATATAATTAATGAAAAGAATAAATATATGGTCTTCAGGGCAGGGTGAAAGTCCCTACCGGTGGTATAGCCCACGAGCCGAAAGGCAGATTCGGTGAAATTCCGAAGCCGACAGTAAAGTCTGGATGAAAGAAGACGAATTTGAAATAATATGCCCTGTGCCAGAACACAGGGCTATTTTATTCATTGAAGGGGGTTTTGTTTTGGAACAGAATCAAAAGAAAAGATCGTATATAAAATTCATAACGAGGGTGGCTATTTTGTCTGCCATAGCTACTGTGCTTATGGCTTTAAAGGTACCTTTGTGGTTTGCGCCTTCGTTTTATAAATTTGATATAAGCGAAGCGGTTGTTCTTATGGGTGCATTTGCGTTAGGTCCTGCGGCGGGTATCGTTATTGAACTTTTAAAGGTATTGCTTAATTTATTAATAGACGGAACGGTGACGGCAGGCGTCGGCGAGTTTGCGAATTTTATTATGGGCTGTTCTTTTATCCTGCCGGCCGCGCTGATTTACAAGTTTAACAAGTCAATACGCACCGCCATAATTGGAATGATTGTCGGGATTATATCGTTAACCGTTGTCAGTTCGTTACTAAACTATTATCTGATGCTTCCGCTTTATGCAAGTGTTTTCGGCATACCTATGGAGACGCTGATTGGAATGGGTGCTAAAATCAATCCCTCAATCACAGACTTGAGAAGTTTTATATTATTGGCGGTAATGCCATTTAACCTGTTAAAAGGCCTGTTAAGTTCCGTAATTACGTTTTTTCTGTATAAGAGGATATCTCCCATTTTACATGTACGTGACTAAGTGGACGCGCATGAATTTGAACAAATTCATGCGCGTTGTGATTTCGTGCCTTATTAATGACTGTTTATGCCCGTAATCACTTTAATTTTGTACTATATTTGTATTCATTTATATTGTTGAAAAATCTCATTCTTTAGCCGATATATATATAAGTTATAAAAAAATAAAATACAATTTAAAGGAGACATGCTGTATGAAGGGGAATAAATCAGGCGTACATACTGTTTTTATTATGCACCTGTTTTCAGTCGTTATTCCGGTTGTTTTAATTCTTGTCGCATACTTCACAGGTTCTCCGCTGTTTACTGTTTTATTGACAGTGTCGGCTGTAATAATATTTGCAGGGACAATTCTTCAGTATATCATATCAAAAAGTATGTCAACAATCTTCTATTTAATGTCTGAGACAATAAATAAAGCAAAAAATGGAGATTTGAAGACTAAAATAAATGATGACAGGAAAATTGGCCAGGCCGATAAAATTATTAAAGGGATAAACAGTTTTATACAAACTTTTAATGATGTGTTTTCAAATGTCGACAGGTCTGCCGGTGAGGTTAAACATCTTGTCAATACCGTTAAATTAACATCGAAAGAAGCATCCGATGTCGCGAATCAAATAGCGGCTTCTGCCGAACTGGTGTCGAAGGGAGCTGCAGAACAGGCTGAAGATGCTGAAGAAAGTACAAAAGTAACAACAGAGCTTATTGAAAAATTTGAAGAAGTTGCAAGTTCTGCGGAACTTATGACTCAAAAAGCCGATCTGACAAAAGAGATGGCCGAATTCGGGAAAGCGAATATCAATGACTTGCTTGAGAAGAGCCGGCTGACCGAAATTAATATGGAGGAAATAAATAAGAAAATTTCTGAGCTAAATGAAATGGCGAGCAATATAAGTCAAATAACGGCTACAATATCGGGTATTGCAAGCCAGACCACCCTATTATCGCTGAATGCGTCAATAGAAGCGGCAAGAGCCGGTGAAATGGGAAGAGGTTTTGGCGTTGTCGCGGAAGAAATCAAAAAGCTTGCCCAGCAAAGTGTCTCTTCCAGTGAAGAAATAAACAAGATTATTGTGGGTATCCAGGAGCAGGTTGACATTACGACAAAAACAATCTTATCGACTACGGAAACGCTGAAAGCGCAGACGGAGTCGGTAAATAAGACTAATGAGGCATTTAACAAGATATCCGGCGCGGTTGACGAGTTGTTTGTCCAGCTTCTTGAAGTAAAAAAAGGTATTGGGATTCTCGATGAATTCAAACAAACGCTGTATGATTCCATTGCAAATATTGCTTCGGTAGCGCAGGAAACGGCAGCTTCCACACAGGAGATAACCAGTCTTATGTACTCCCATATAAACTCCTCTGAAATACTGGTGCAGCTTTCCGAAAGTTTTGATCAAGTCATTAAGAACCTTGAAGATATAATAAACAAGTTCAATTTTGATAAAATAACAACAGAAAAAAGAGCGTTTGCAATAATACCATGCAGCGATATAGAATTTTTCTCCGATACAAGGGAAGGGGCAATGGATGCGGCTTCCAAACTTGGGGTTGATGTGATATGGAAGGCACCAAGCAGCTATGATCCGGTATTGCAGGCGGAAATTATTGATGATGCCGTAGAAAAGGGTGTTGCGGGAATAGGCATCGGCCCGATTGATGATCCGCTTGTAAGGGAAAGCCTTAAAAGGGCAATGGATAAAGGAATTAAAGTAGTTTGTTTTGATACCGACATCCCCGATATTGGAAGGGACGGGTTTATTGGAACCGATAATTATAAAGCAGGTATGACATTTGGAGAACTGGTCGCTAAAAAACTTGACGGCAAGGGCAAAATTCTCGGTACACAGGCAGTTAAAAATACGTTAAACCAAATAGAACGGTTGAACGGGTTTATGGAGGTTATAAAGAAATATCCCGATCTTGAGTTTCTTGGTATGGAGCATACCGAACATTCCGCCGGCGATGCCAGATGGCAGGAAGTTAAAGAAATACTTAAAAAAGCGCCGCCGTTTGATTGTTTTATCTGCATGGATGCATTCGGCAGCTACATAGCGTCGAAAATGAAGGAAGAGCTTGGTATGACGCCGGTTTGTTTCGTGTTTGACAAAACGGAGTATTCGGCGAAACCGTTGGCAGATGGCTATACCACAGTTTTGGCGCAGCGTCCGAGGTTATGGGGCGAATTATCGGTAAGAAGGCTTAATGAATTATGCAACGGCAAAACAATAAAGAATAAGGAAGATACAGGGACTTATGAAATAAACAAGGGAAATATGAAGGTGTTTATAAAAGATTGACTTAATGCCGGCTATTGATTATTCCCAAAGGATAGAATATAATGTCACTATAAAATAATACAGGGTCTCTCAATGAGCAGAGTAGGCAATTGCGCGTTAAGTGCCGGATGAACGGGGAGTTGACATCCGGACGAAAAGCCGAAGGCTTGCGGTGCGGTTGCCGCATCCCGCTGCTGCATGGGGGAGGGTTCCTCTTCATGTAGCACGTATTATTATGCAGGTGCGCTGAAGGATATTTTCTTTCAGCGACCGATCCCGGAAAAAGCAATGTGCGGTGAGGAGGTTTTTTTATGAGTAAAAAAGGCTTGTTCTCTTTTTTGAAAGACATACATTCACTTGTCCTGATGTCTTTTTTTATTGCGCTATACGCTGTTTTTTCATGGCTTGCGATATATATTACAAACGATCTGCGGTTTAATTTGACCTTTATACCCGCTGCCTGGGCGGCGGCGATTTTCGGACCTGTCGCGGGAGGCATTACGGGAGTGTTCGGAGATCTTCTCGGCTGGATTATAAGGCCCAATGGACCTTTTTTCCCGGGGTTTACAATCAGCGGATTTGCAACGGGCGTTATTTTCGGACTGTTTCTTTATAAAAAGGAAATCACGCTAAAAAGAGCGATACTGGCCGCGGCATCGGTTGTTTTAATTGTCGAACTCGGGCTAAATACGATCTGGATTATGCTATTATACGGCAATGCATTCAAAGTGCTTATCGCAGGCAGGCTTATCAAGGCGCTGATTGTTCTGCCTGTTCAGGTATTGGTACTCTGCAGCACGGGTTATTTTTTTAAAAGAAATCCGAACCTTGTATACCATAATAGATGATTTTAACCAAATAATCGCAAAAAATTACCTTTACAACTGAATGCCAAATGCTTATAATTTTGTTAAAGAAAATAAAGGACTTAATAAAAAATAATATATAGCAGATATGTACGGTTTATACCGTACTATGCAGGGAACCGGGTGAAAATCCCGGACGGTCCCGCCGCTGTGTGGATGAGAATATATGCATTATGCCACTGTCTTTGGATGGGAAGGCGCATATATTTGATGAATCCGAGTCAGAATACCTGCCTGGAATAAAAGTGAGGGAAACTACGAGTGATAGGCCTCACTAAGTTTATTGCTTTTATACCGGCATGAACGAAGTCAAGCCTTTCCTCGCGGAAAGGTTTTTTTATTTGCTTTTTAAAGTAAAAAAATATACATGAGAAAGGGTAATTTACCATGAGAAGAAAAATTGTATTATTATCAACAGTTATAGTAATCAGTGCTGCTCTTATTATTGCTCTTATATTTTTAGCAGGCAACAAAGCAACAGACGAATCCGATCACGGCAGATCTGCGTCGGAGGCAGCAACACAGGCACAGGAAAACGATAAATACACAAATCATCCTGCCGATACGGCAGAGCCAAAGGAAAACAATATTGAACCTGATGCCGGAAATACTAATTATCCCATTGAGATAACGGATTCAAAAGGACGCATCATAAAGCTCGATAATGAACCGGAGCGCATTATATCAATCGGACCCGACATAACCGAGATTATATTCGCTCTCGGAAAAGGCAATAAGCTCGTCGGACGCTCAGCATTCTGCGATTACCCGCCGGAAGCTTTGGATATACCCGCAGTCGGAGATTTTTACGAATGGAACCTTGAAACGATTGTTTCGCTTGAGCCCGATATTTTATTTGTCTCCGCGATGAATACGGAGGAAAACGAAAAAAAACTCATGGATTTGGGAATAAACACTATCTTTATAAACCAGACAGAATCGTTTGAAGGAGTATACGCAACGATAGGATTAATCGGAAAGGTACTCAATGCCGAATCTGAATCAACGGAGATAATCAATCGTATGAAGAATGACGTCGAAAAAGCGATGGGGGCTGTTAAAGGACTTGACAGGCCTTCGGTTTATTATGTTGTCGGATTTGGAGAATACGGTGACTATACCGCAACGGGAGAAACGTTTATAGCAAAGATGATTGATATGGCAGGCGGTGCTAATATTGCCGCCGATATTACAGGGTGGATTTACAGCCTCGAAAAACTTATGGAGCAGGATCCGGATATTATTATCGGCTCCGACGAAGCAGTGAAATATTTTCAGGAAACAAGCGGTTATAAAGAACTTACTGCCGTTAAGGAAGGCCGTATTTACGCGATTAATCCCGACTTGCTGGAAATCCAGGGCCCGAGACTTTCCGACGGCTTGCTCGAACTCGTAAAAATAATGCATCCCGGGACTATACAATAAAAGAAGACGTATAACGCTTCTTAACGGGATTTAATTAAAACGGGACAATTGGGAGGTTCAATGTGTCTTACCTTGGAAAAAGGAAATTTTATTATTCACTTCTTGTGATAAGTATTATCGGGTTGCTGCTGCTTGGAATTTTTTCATTGTTTGTAGGCACGGCAGATATCGGATTTGCCGATGTTTGCCGCATTCTCGCCTCAAAGATCCCGGGTATTCAAAAGCTTGTTGACATTGATAATATAAGAGGATCCTTGGAAGATATTATTATTAAGCTAAGGCTTCCAAGAGCAGTTCTTGTGATTATGGCGGGGTCCGGCTTGGCAGCGGTGGGCGCGGCAATGCAGAGCGTTTTTCGCAACCCGATGGCTGAACCGGGAATTCTTGGATTATCTTCCGGAGCCGGTCTTGGAGCGACAATCGCAATAGTAGCCGGCCTTGACAAAACCGTACTCGGGTTGGGCGCGGCGGCCATATGCGCCTTTTTCGGCGCTGTTGTGACAGTTTTTATAGTATACAATATATCGCGGACAGGCCACAGGATTTCCCCGACCGTCCTGATTCTTGCCGGAACGGCTATAAGTTTTATGAACAGTGCGGTTATCCAATTAATAATGATTTTCAGAAGGGATCGGATGGACTATATAATTATGTGGACTATGGGTTCATTCAGTTCGCCATCATGGAATAAGATTATTGTGCTTCTTCCGTTTCTTCTGTCGGGCCTGACCGTTATTTTGTTTCATGCCAGGGATCTAAACATAATTTCGACGGGGGAGGAAACTGCAAAAACACTTGGAGTTGAAGTTGAACGTACAAAAAAACTCGTTCTTGCGTCATGCTCGATTGTAACTGCGGCGTGTGTCGCGACAAGCGGAATAATAGGTTTTGTCGGGCTGATCATCCCTCATTTGCTGCGGCTTCTCGTCGGAACCGATCAAAGGGTTTTGCTTCCGTTTTCGATTGTAGGAGGAGCGGCATTTTTACTTGTATGTGACACCCTTGCAAGAGTGGCAGCCCCGCCTGCCGAAATACCGGTCGGCGCATTAACAGCCGTGTTTGGCTCACCGTTTTTTATCGCACTTTTAATAAAGGGAAAAAGGAGTGTAATGTGATGGAAGCCAAAAACGCCGTTGATGTAAAAAACCTTGAATTTTCATATGGTGACAGGAAGGTGCTTGAGGAGATATGCGCGCGGTTTCATCCCGGAATGGTCTGCGGCCTGTTGGGACCTAACGGTTCAGGAAAGACAACCCTTTTGAAGAATATTGCATCTATTCTGAAACCGCAGAAAGATACGGTATATATAAATGGCAATGACATTACAAATATGACCGCAAACGAATTGGCGAGGGAAATATCCGTCGTTCCGCAAAATACCCATATAGAGTTTGATTTCAGCGTACAGGATATTGTTATGATGGGAAGATCTCCGTATATTAAAAGGTTTTCATCCGAGAGCGAAGAAGACGTAGAAACAGCTCAATGGGCGATGAGAATAGCCGGGATAGAAGACCTGGCTGAACGCAGCATAAAAAACATAAGCGGCGGTGAATTGCAGCGTGTTGTCATAGCGAGAGCACTGGCCCAGAAAAGCAATATCATATTATTGGATGAACCGGTTTCGCAGCTTGATATCCATCACCAATTATCTATAATGGAGACCGTCCGAATGTTGGCATACGAATACGGGATGACTGTTGTGACGGTCCTTCACGATTTGAACCTCGCAGCGGAATTCTGTGATTACATATATCTTCTGAAAAATGGGGCTATCGCATACAGCGGAAAGCCGAAGGACGTACTCACATACGAAATAATTGAAGAGATCTATAAAATCGTTTGCCTTGTTTACGAGAACCCGGCATCAAAAAAACCACATATTGTTCCTGTTCGCAGTATGCAGCAAGGGAACGGTTCCCGTTAGTACGCATATTGAATTGAAAAGAAACCGTTCCCCTTTTTTCTATGCTATGCTATTTGCACAAAGTCAGCGCGGTTTCGGCCGCTGAGGCCGCATCCGGAGCATATGCGTCCGCGCCGATGCTCGCACGGAAATTATCGGTCACCGGTGCGCCGCCTATCATAATTTTAACTTTTCCCGCCAATGGAGAGCTATTAACCTTATCGACAACATTTTTCATTTCGGTCATCGTTGTGGTTAAAAGAGCCGAGCAGGCGATAATGTCCGCGTTATGTTCAATTGCGGATTCAATAAATTTATCAGTGGGGACATCAACGCCCAGATCGATGACTTCAAGACCCTTTCCTTCCATCATCATACGCACGAGATTTTTACCGATATCGTGCAAATCTCCTTTTACGGTTCCGAGGATAACCGTGCCCTTTGCTTTAACACCGGCGTCTACAAGGAGGGGTTTTAGAAGCTCCGTTCCGGCATTCATTGCGCGGGCGGCAATAAGTACATCAGGGACATATACTTCGTTATTTTTAAACTTTTCCCCAATAATTCCCATACCGTGAAGCAAACCTTCCTCAAGTATCTCGTTTACGCCGTAGCCTTCGTCGATTGCCTTTTGAACAAGTTCCTTAACATTTTTCGCTCTGCCTTTTTGCAGGTTTTCGGATATTTCCATTAGAATACTCATATAGTATCACCTCTATAATTTTATGTTTATTTCTTGCCTTGTTCACGAAATTTTTTCGGGCTCTGCCCTGTCATTTTCTTAAAAACCTTCGAAAAATAACTCTGATCCTCAAACCCTACTATATTGGCCACGTCAACTATCGCAATTGACGGATCCGACAGGAGCTTTTTGCTCATTTCTATACGTATATGATTAAGGTAGGTGTTGAAGCTCATCTCCATTTCCTGTTTAAAAATTTTGCTGAAGTAAGAAGGGCTTAAATATACGCAGGCTGCAACTTCATCAAGCGTTATTTTCCTCATATAGTTTTTTCTGATATAATCTATTGATTTAAAAATAACATCCTTGTGTTTTATATTTGTAAGATTGAACACATGATCCGTGAACCGCTCCATTATACGCGACAGCCACAGCGTCAATTCCTCAATATTGCGAAATCTGTTTATTTGTTTAATATACTGGAAGTTTAAACCGAATATCTGTTTTATATCGGCTCCGCCTTCCAGCGCGGCACGGGACAGGATTACAACCAATTCCAGTATTCGCGCGCGGATCAGTTCAAAATTATTCCCGGAAGCAAAATATATATGCCCAAGGATTTCATTAAGCAGTTTCTGCGATAGCTTTTTATCGCCTATCGCGATAGCGTGCTGCAGTTCTTTTTCCTTTTCGAGCGAATACGCCAACACTTCTTCATCATTTGCAGTGATCCGTTTCAATTTGTGTATATAATCCGAAATATCCGCAGCCTGCTCCTGTTCCTGGAGGTTCAGGCCGTACTGGTACCAGGTGGTGTCGGAAAGATAAAAAGCGACTATGCTAAGGAGTTCACAAAGGCTGTTTACCTTGTCCGTGCTTACAATTGGTATTTTTTTCGAAAGCGAAATTGCTTTCGAAACCAAATCATTGTTTTCATATTTCCTGAATAATTCCTCCAGCAGGAATTCTTCCGGTTCTATCATATGAACCGGCCCGCCCAGTAACGCACCCTTCATAATCCCGTCAATCGTTATCGGACAAGCCCAATGCGCCATTCCATACGGGCAAAAGAAAACATATTTCCCCCCAAAGCGTTCAGCCTGATAACTTCCGTACAAATGCGCATTTCTGCATTTCATCCCGGGGGGTGTATCAGGTTCCAGTTCAAAACAGAAACTGCAAAAGTCAGTATCGCTGTTTGTGCTGAACAAGGTTTCTCCGGTATCATCAATAAGCATTGCGGACACTTGTGTCGCATTGCTGTAATGTTTAACGGCCTCAATCGCTTTATCGATGTCAAAACCCGTTTCATGAACCATAACAATCCTCTTTCATGATAATACACCCGCAATTCCAGGGTATTGAAATATTTTATGTTTTTTTGTAATTCCTTGCGATTTTAAGGCTCACCAAATGATCATCAATCAAAAAACATATTATCGGTGTAGCAGTCAGCAAATAACGGATCAGCCGACAGTTCAACGTATTTTATCCTTTTCGCGGTTTCGCACGCGACACTGTACTCATCTATAGACAGCATGGCGCGAATGGCTCCCGACCCCGCGGCGTTGCCGACGGCAGATATCCTGCCCGATAATTCTTCAGGCAGCAAACCGATACGCAGGGCGCTTCTTATACGCATAAAATTTCCAAAACCGCCGGCGAGATAAACATGCTTTATTTCATTGATATCAATTTCAGTTTTGACGGCAAGTATTTTTATTCCGGCGGCTATTGCGGCCTTGGCATTCTGTACTTCCCTGACATCCTTCTGAGTAATAAAAATCGGTTTACCGGAGGCGGTTTCATCGGCATTTAACAGGACAAAAGCCGGCTGATTGTTTATTTCAATAACCCTGTTTCTTAATTCGGGCGATAACTGTGAAGTACTTTCCGTTATGCGTCCTGTTTCATCAATTATGCCCATATCGAGCATGAACGCGATTGCGTCGATAAGGCCCGAACCGCATATTCCAACGGCTTTTCTGCTCCCTATGGTATTTATGCCCAGTGTCCCGCCAGTCGTAACAAATACTTCGCTGATTGCCCCTTCAACACCTCCCGTGCCGCAAGCAATGTTCGCGCCTTCAAACGCAGGACCCGCGGCAGCGGAGCACGAATAGAGAAAAGAACTGTTCCCGAGAACAATTTCACCGTTTGTTCCAACATCAACGAGCAGGGATATATCCTCTTTATTATGCATGCCGGTTGATATAACGGCAGCCACCGTATCGGCGCCGACATAGGCCGAAACGGAAGGCAGAACTATAACACGGCCGGACGGGTTTATTGAAAAATTCAGTTCATCCGGTTTCAATAAAAAGCTTGACAGCGTCGCGGGTATAAAGGGGGCGGCGGCAATATTGCGGGCAGGAAGCCCGAGCGCAAAATGAAGCATTGTAGTATTTCCCGCCAGCGTTAAGGCATAAATGTCGGTATGCCTGATTTGAGCCGATAAAGTCATTTCATTGATCAACCCGTTTATAGCTAAACGTATGAGAGACGACATTTCCTTTAGTTTGTTTTTATCCCTCATTGTATAATCAATCCGCGAAATCACATCGGCGCCGTATTTGCCCTGCGGATTCAATAAAGATGCGACAGACAGCAGTTTTTTGCTGTTAATGTCGTATAAATAGGCTGCAAGTGTCGTTGTTCCGATATCCACTGCGATTCCATAAAGCGTGTTTGACGTGTCGCCGCTTTCGACACCGGTAATTTCGTCCAGCACTTTAGTTACGGTAACTTGATATTCTTCTTTTCTTATAATATCAGGAAGACTTTGAAGAATTTCAAGGGGCAGGTTTTTATATACGAATTTGTAATTGTGGCTGCCACTGTTATCCGTGATATTGTTTTTATTTTTAAGCGCTGTCCGAAAAAGACGCGTGTCGTCAGGCAACTGGTCTGTTATCGAAGGGACGGGAAGCGTATAAAATTCTTTTGTGACCAATGGCATTCCCGGTATATCCGTTATTTCCGCCGAAGTCAGTATGGATGCTTTTCCCGGAATATCGGGAAGAGTTACTTCAATATCATCATTTACGCGGATCATACATGATAAATGAACGCCTTTTTTCATCTCTTTCGGGGATAGATGCTTTTTTTCCCGGTCGGTGTAATAGCTTATTCCGCGGTTTACAAAGACGCGGCATTTTCCGCAGGAACCTTTTCCGCCGCATGGTGACGGCGGAGAATTACCGGTTATGCGAAGCGCTTCCAACAATGTAATATCAGCCTTTACCTCTTTTTCTATTGTTTGTCCGTTTTTATGAATGATGATTCGAGGCATTGCAAACCACTCGTTTCTTACAATTTTACATTTCTTTCGCTGCTTTAATTATACAGGAATTTGTCAAGTATGAACAGAACAAGCCTCAATGGGGTCTCCATATTNNNNCGGGCCGCTCATTTGCCCGCTCCACAGTTACTTATAGGCAGCAGGGCTCTGGAGCATGTCGCCCGTCGTCACCGAAAACACCCGAACCGCCCGCTGGTATTTGACATTATTCCCGCGGGTCCTGGTCCGGATGCTTAAGTAGTCACGCGGAAGCCTGTTTCTGAGCCTCGTTGAAATCATCAAGCGCTTTATATAGAGCATGGATATTCTCAAAAGGTGTTCCCGGAGGTGTGTCGCAGCCTGTCGACAGGATGAAATTTTTATACGGCGTCATTTCTTTAAGCAATGTCATTGTTTTTTCTCTGACTTCCTCAGGACTTCCGTTTTTCATAATCCCGGCCGGATCTATGTTCCCGAATGCGGCTATTCCGTTTGGTATCTGCGGCATGATTTTCTTCATATCAACGGCATTGCCGAAGTGCAGCCCGATACTTCCCGTTGAAAGCATTGACTTTACGAGATTTTCCGTGTTTCCACAGTTATGCAGTATAACTATAAAATGTTCATCCTGTACCGAGTCCACAATCTTTTTTACATAATCCGATGAAAACTCCTGGCACTGAGTCGGCGATAGAAGCCCGGCTGCAGGTTCCGCGATTATTATCCCGTCCGCTCCCGCTTCTTTAAATGCCAGCGCATAGTCAATAAGGAAAGATGTTGTTTTTGATAACAAAGCATGTACCGAATCCGGCTCCAACATTGATGCAACCATTATTTCGCTCATGCCGAACAACCTTCCGGCAAGGGAGTACGGACCGATTATCCCGCCGAAAACAGGCCTGTCGTTTATGTACTTGGAAGCAAGTTCCGCCGCTTTAATGTAAGCTCCGGTTCTGGCCTCTCCCACCTGGGGTATTGTCAAACTGTTTATCTCGTCAATGTTGCTAACTATATGTCCTGAAACGACCGGAGTCTCGGTTTCGGAAAACTGGACAGGGCTTCCGAATGCTTCCGCTTCAACGGATAAATCCATGACCATTACAGCCGCGGCAGAATTAAAAGCCGAGCATATAGCTTTTATGCATTCAAACTGTGCCTCGCCGTCCTTAACGATATCTATAACCTTCTTTTTTACCAGCTGCGCACCCGGATAGGTTATTAACGGCATAATGGCTCTTTCATTGTCATTACAAATATTTTTTATCCATTCTTTCATATTTCTGTGCATTAATATTTTCCTTTCCAGTGTAAAGATTAAATGGTGGGGAAATCCCCTGACAATTTCAGCACGCATTGTTATTATTTATGTTAATTATAGTCGGTACGAAAGAGACAGTAATGTATTCTTTTATGTTTTCTTGTAAATTTTTAATGCCTTTACATGTCAAAAAATATATGATAAACTATTTCGGTATTCGAAATAACCTTTATCTCGGTTTAACGGAAACTCCGACCGGAAACTGGGTTAAAGGAGTAACAATTGAAAGGAGTAAATATTATGGCGAAGAAAACCAAACAGGAAATAATTAACACCTACAAACTGCATGACAAAGACACCGGTTCGCCCGAAGTGCAGATAGCGCTGTTGACCGAACGTATATCCTATTTGACCGAGCATTTGAAAGTCCATAAAAAGGATCACCATTCAAGAAGAGGTCTTTTAAAAATGGTCGGGCAAAGAAGAGGGTTGCTGAATTACCTGATGAAGAAAGACATCAACCGTTACCGTGATATTATTTCAAAACTTGAAATCAGAAAATAAAAAACGGCGGAGTTTCATCCGCTGTTTTTATTGAAAAGCAATATATGGCGCCGATTAAGCAGTATGACCCATATATTAATAAAATAACAAATACTGTGAAATAATGAATAAAGATTTGGTTTAAGCCGATAACATAAAATATAAGAACTGTGGGCGAGGATTACAGAAGATCAGAGAAGAGGGTTCTGTAAATGGTTTTATTTACGGTACGTTCTTCCCTGACCTTTTGTCCCCGCTCACAGTATAAATTGTTTACGAAAGGATGTTGATTGATGACAAAAACTTACTCAATTGATGTGGCGGGAAGAACACTGACAGTTGAATTAGGTAAGTACGCTCAGCTTGCAAACGGATCCGCGCTTGTGCGGTACGGCGATACGGCGGTCCTGTCAACCGCGACGATTTCTTCCGAACCCAGGGAAGGAATTGATTTTTTTCCGTTGAATGTAGATTATGAAGAAAAACTCTATTCGGTTGGGAAAATACCCGGAGGATTTATTAAAAGAGAAGGAAAACCTTCAGAAAGCGCAATACTAACCGCAAGGGTTATCGATAGGCAGATACGCCCCAGGTTCCCTAAAGATCTTAGAAATGATGTGACAGTAGTTAATATGGTATTATCGGTTGAGCAGGATAATTCTCCGGAATTTGCCGCTATCATCGGAACAATCGTATCGTTGTGCATTTCCGATATTCCTTTTAACGGCCCTATAGGAGGAGTCATTCTTGGATATGTGGATGGCAAGGTTGTTATAAACCCGACTGCCGAGCAGCGTAAGCACAGCCGTATGTACGTAACTCTTTCCGCAGATAAGGAAAAAATTATAATGATTGAAGCAGGTGCTAACGAAATACCTGAAGATATAATGCTTGACGCGATAAAAATAGGGCATGAACAAATAAAGCGGATAATTGCTTTTATAGAAGAAATAGTCCGTGAAGTTGGGAAAGAAAAGATTACCTACACCTCGATTGTTGTGCCCGACGAAATCTTTAATAAGGTGGAAAGCCTTTGCAGGGAAGAATTGACAGAAGCTTTAATGAATGACGACAAAACGACAAGGGAGAAAAACGTCGCGGAAGTTTCCGCAAAACTCCATGAAAAGCTTGATGAGGAATATCCCGATTTAGTTTCGCTCATATCGGAAGCATTTTATAAACTTCAGAAAAAAATAGTTCGAGAAAAATTATTATATGAGCATAAAAGGGTCGATGGCAGAGGTTTGATGGATATACGGCCCTTGTATGCGGAAGTTGGCATACTGCCTCGGACGCACGGCTCCGGTCTTTTCCAGAGAGGCCAGACACAGGTCCTTACGAATGTCACGTTAGGTCCGATGGGAGATGTGCAGATGCTTGATGGTGTTGATGAAGAAGAAGAGAAACGGTATATGCATCACTACAATTTTCCTGCGTTCAGTGTTGGTGAAGCAAGGCCAAGCCGCGGTCCGGGAAGACGTGAAATAGGTCATGGGGCGCTGGCCGAAAGGGCACTCGAACCTGTAATACCCAGCGAAGAGGAGTTCCCGTACGCTATCCGGCTTGTTTCGGAAGTTCTGATGTCAAACGGTTCAACTTCCCAGGGTAGTGTATGCGCGAGCACCTTGGCACTGATGGACGCGGGTGTGCCTATCAGGGAACCTGTGGCGGGAATTTCAGCCGGTCTCGTTGTTGATGAAAAGAATCCGGATAATTTTGTTACTTTTATGGATATACAGGGCATTGAAGACTTTTTTGGAGATATGGATTTTAAGGTAGCCGGAACAAAAAACGGCATAACGGCGATACAGGTTGATATAAAGGTTGACGGTCTTACCTATGAAATGATCCGTCAGGCTTTTGAAATTACCAGGCAAGGCAGGATGACAATTTTAAACGATGTGATCCTGAAGGTCATAGATAAACCCAGGCCGCATTTGTCGCCATATGCCCCGAAAATATTTACAACCACGATTGATATCGATAAAATACGGGATGTTATAGGTCCCGGCGGTAAAATTATCAACCGGATTATTTCCGAAACAGGTGTAAAAATAGATATAGAAGAAGACGGAACGGTATTCGTTGCCACTTCGGACGAAGCCGCAGGTAAAAAGGCAATCTCGATTATCGAGGGAATAGCGGGAGAAATTAAGGTTGGACAGCAATTTACCGGGAAAGTAATGAGGATAATGAATTTTGGAGCTTTTGTCGAGTTTCTCCCCGGCAAAGAAGGAATGGTACACATATCAAAGCTTTCAAAATCACGTGTTAACAGAGTTGAAGATGTTGTGAAAGTCGGCGATGAAATACCGGTAAAGGTTATAGAAATCGACAAGCAGGGCAGGATAAACCTTTCGTTGAAGGATTGCATCGAATCCTGACGTGTATCATAAACGGCAACTCCGTTACGCGGGGTTGCCTTGTTTTTTTGAATGGAGGAAAGTATGAGCAGAAGGCTTAAAATTTTATTTGTATCCGCTGAAGTTGCGCCGTACGCAAAAACCGGAGGACTTGCCGATGTTGCGGGGTCATTGCCGCAAAAACTGGTTGAGTTGGGCCATGACGTTCGCGTAGTTTTACCCGGTTACAGAGAAATTGATTATGAGATGGATTATGTAACGGATTTTCAGGTAGAACTGGATAAACGTAACACGACCTGTATAGCAAAGCGGATAAGAAATGCCCCGGTGTTGACATACACTCTTAATAACTATCACTATTACGGCAGGTGTGGTATATACTGCCATCATGACGACGGGGAGCGTTTCGCGTTTTTAAGCAAGGCGTCGCTCGAGCTGATAAAAGCCATAGGATTCAAACCCGATATCCTGCATCTTAATGACTGGCACGCAGCGCCCGCTGCCTTATTATTAAAGGAGCATTACCGGAAAAAAGACCCGTTTTATGAAGGAGTTAAAACTTTGCTTACAATACACAATCTTGAGTATCAGGGCCATTTTGGGAAAGAAATATTGGAAGTTTTGGATTTGCCCGAATCGTTCTTTGTACCGGAAAGCGTCGAATTCTACGGGATGTTTAATTTCCTGAAGGCAGGGGTTGTGTATTCTGATAAAATTAATACGGTGAGCAGGACATATGCGCAGGAAATACTCACGCCGCAGTATGGGGAAAGGATGGAAGGCATACTGAAAACGAGGGAAAATGACTTATACGGTATTGTCAACGGAATAAGTTACGAAGTTTTCAATCCGCTGACAGATCCGCTGATATATTTCCCGTATAGTGAAGAGAACCTGACGATGAAAACTAAAAACAAAAATGCGCTACAGAGGGAAGTGGGCCTGCCTGAATCCGATGTTCCGCTTATCGGCGTAGTCCACCGCCTTGTCGACCAGAAAGGCCTTAATCTCGTATGTGATTGCTTTGAACAGGTGATGGATTTGGATACCCAGTTTATCCTGTTAGGTTTGGGCGACCCGTTTTATGAGGAGGCTTTCTTAAGATTTATGGAAAAATACCCGGACAGAGTTTCGGTTAAGATAGCATTTGATGAAGAATTGGCGCACAGGATTTACGCGGGGAGCGATATTTTTCTGATGCCGTCCGCATTCGAGCCATGCGGCCTCGGTCAAATGATAAGTCTCAGATATGGGACAATACCGGTTGTGCGTGAAACGGGAGGCTTGAAAGACACGGTAATAGACGTGAACTATGACTGTGACAATGGAAATGGATTCAGCTTTAAGGATATGGATTCGGAAGCTTTTTTCGACGCATTGAAAAGAGCCGTTTTGACGTACCGGAATGAGCCCGGTACATGGCTTGAATTAGTTAAAAAAGGCATGAAAAGCGACTTTTCTTGGAATAAAGCAGCGAAAGAATATATTGCATTATATAATAAAATCATTATGGAGTGAGGTCATGAAAAAAAAGGAGAGGGTTCTGAAGATAATAGAGGAATTAGGCACTCTTTATCCGATGACCGGTTGTACCTTGAGATACAGCGATCCTCTTCAGCTTTTAATAGCAACCCAGCTTGCTGCACAGTGCACCGATGAAAGAGTGAACATAGTAACAAAATCATTATTCAAAAAATACCGCACCGTTGAAGATTTCGCCGGAGCGGACATTAAAGAGCTTGAAGACGATATACGTTCCACAGGCTTTTATCGTAACAAAGCACGGAACATTATTGCGTGCTGCCAAAAAATTATTGCCGATTATGAAGGCAAAGTCCCGGATACTATGGAAAAACTGCTGTCGCTTCCCGGTGTCGGCAGAAAAACCGCAAACGTTGTACTGGGAAATGCGTTCGGAATTCCCGGTATAGTTGTTGATACCCACGCCAAAAGGCTTTCGCGCCGTCTCGGACTGACACGCGAAGAGGATCCGGTGAAAATCGAATTTGATTTAATGAAAATAGTTCCGAAAGATAAATGGACTATCTTTTCTCATATGCTTGTCTTTCACGGCCGCGCGGTATGCAAGGCCAGGAGTCCCGAGTGCGGTTCATGCACTATAAGGCCGTATTGCGTTTTTGGAAATAAAAAAACCGAAAAATGACGTAATCGTGACAAATATTGCGTTATTGGGATAAAAAAGCTAAAATAATCATAAAGAAAAATTATAGGTGCCGGAATAGCCCATACAGGATAATTTTAAATATGGGCAGCACTTTATTCCGGCCTGTAATATGATTTTTATTTATGGAGTGTATATCGGTTTGCCTGAAAAAAGCGGTGCTATTATGCAAAACGATGGTATTAACAGTCCAATACCCCGGGAACGCGAAGAAAACAAGTCTATAGGGCTTAATCCCGATGATCTTATTTTTGCGTTGGACATTGGCACACGCACGGTTGTCGGCGTTGTCGGCGTTCCGCAAGGCAATGAATCCTTCCGCGTGCTTGCGGCGGAAATTGCGGAGCATGAAACGCGGGCAATGATTGACGGTCAGATACATGATATAGAAAAAGTCAGCGATACAGCAAAAAAAATAAAGGAAAGTCTTGAAAACAGGCTCGGGATAGAATTGTCAAAGGTTTCAATAGCGGCGGCCGGGCGTGTTCTTTTAACCAGCCGGGTAAAAGTGGAAAGAGATATTGGTGAAGACACAGTAATTGATGAAAACATTGTCAGCGCTTTGACTATGGAAGGCATTCAAAAAGCACAGCGCCATCTGGAAGCAGAAATACTGAAATCTGAAAGAAACCAGTTTCATTGTGTCGGGTATACTGTCGTAAGTTATTATCTGGACGATTTTATCATCTCCGAGCTGATAGGGCATAAAGGTTACAAAATAGGCGCGGACATGCTCGTCACATTTTTGCCTCATATTGTTGTCGACAGCCTCTACGCCGTTATGGAGAGAATTGGCCTTAAAGTGGTAAACCTTACGCTTGAACCGATAGCGGCGATAAATATTGCGATACCTAAAGATTTAAGGCTCTTGAATCTCGCATTGGTTGATGTCGGAGCGGGAACATCCGATATCGCGATTACCCGAAACGGAACGGTTTGCGCATACGCGATGGTTTCCATTGCCGGGGATGAAATAACCGAAGCCATAGCGCAGCATTACCTCGTTGATTTTAATACTGCCGAACGCATAAAGATTTCAATAAAAGATAAAAAGGCCCCAATCAAGATTACCGATGTTTTGGATAATGAAGTTACGGTATCATATGAAGAAGTGATTGAATCCATTAGACCGGTAACGCGGCAGCTTGCTGAAAGCATAGCTGAAAAAATCATCGAATATAACGGCGGGAAGCCTCCAAACGCAGTGTTTCTTGTCGGGGGCGGCAGCCAGACGGAAGGGTTAAGCAAACTGCTGTCGGAACTTCTCGGGCTGCCTGAATCAAGGGTTGCGGTGCGAAATAGAAGCATTGCGAAAAACATTATATACGACGGTGATAATCTGACGGGACCTGAATGCATTACACCCTTTGGTATTATGGCAACAAGTTTCCTGCAGCGCGGACAGGACTTTTATTACGTAACGGTAAACGGGAAAAAAGTACAGCTTTTTAATGCGCGCAGGATGACGGTATCGGATGCCCTTGTCATTTTGAACTATACTCCGGAACAACTGATTGCCAAAGCCGGAAAATCGTTGAGATTTGTTTTAAACGGGCAGCCAAAAACCATTAAAGGCAGTCTGGGAAGACCGGCGAAAATAGAAGTTAACGGAAAGACGGCAAATCTGGGTACACATCTGCGAATTGGAGATAAAATAACGATAAAAAAGGCTGTGAACGGACGTGACGCGGTTCTTAAGGCGGGCGATCTCATCGATACCGTGCCGTCGCTTTGTGTAAAAACTGGCGATGACAAGTACTATTTGCCGAATAAACTGTTCTTAAACGGAGAACTGGCAAGTCCCGACGCAAAGGTTAACGGGAATGACGATTTACGGATATCCAGTTCTTACACGGTTGAAGAAATAATTAATGTTTTAAGAATAAATACCGATGAATATATAATACTGGTCGACGGCAAGCAGGCGCCCGGTGATAAAAAAGTTAACGCGTCCAATGATGTACAGTGTGTCAAAAAAAAGAAAACGGAAGTTCAGGAACCCGGCAGTATTTATAAGTATAACGAAAAACCGTTGCAAACAGGCTTAAAAGTTGCCCATTCTTACGAAACAGGCAGCAATGCCGATAATAAAAATGAAGGCAAACAGGAAGGTTTCTATGTATCAGTGAACGGTAAACCTGTATTTATCGAAAATTCCGATAAACACCATCTGTTTATTGATATTTTTAACTATATTGATTTTGATATATCAAAACCTCAGGGCATCGTTGTATTGAAACTGAATGGGAAAGACGCAAGATTTACGGATCCGATAAAAGCAGGGGATACTATACAGATATATTGGGAGAAGTAAAAGTATTAAAATGAAAAAAGAAACAAAAATAGGGGACTATGAAGACCAAAGGAATGTATTATTGGATGACCTTGGAAAGTATGAAGAAATAATTTCCGACTTTCTATGGGCTGTTATGCTGTTCCTGATAACCGCCGATACATTTACGGGTTATGTTATAGAGCATACGCCGTTTAAATGGCACACCTTTTTTGTCCAGCTTGCGGTTTTTGTTTTTATTATCGCCGTTTCCATATACAGAATGCTGAAAATAAGGAAAGAACAATTGGTACCCGGTTTTAAATATACTTTGCTAAAAGTATTGGACATTATTTTCATTGTTATATTGTTAAGCACGATGAATTACGGACATTATTTTTACTTCATCGTGCTTCTTCCAATTATTAGCGTATGTGTTACGAGAGGATTTTCAACATCTCTTCCATATTTATTCATAGGCTTTGCCGTACAGGCATCAGCGTTTTTCCTTTCAAAAAACATTCCGGGAATAATGCGGGAATATGAGGTCAACCGTTATAATCCGGCTTTCTTAATGCTTATCGGGAGTGTATACATAGCGTCCCTTCTATTTTTAAAACTGCTCGGTGTATTTAATAAGCAATTCAGGCAAAGCGAACAGGATAATCAGAATCTTGTTGCCCAGCTTGGAAGGAAGTACGCCCAGCTTGAACAGGCAAGGATAGAAAAGCAGGAACAGTTTGATAAACTGAAGGAGGTTAATATTCAGCTTGAGGATACAAATAAAAGATTAACTTCAAGCCTTGCCGAATTTTTTACCTTACAGCAAATATCACAGGCTATCAGTTCAATATTCGATATGAATGAACTGCTGCAGTTTGTGAATGATGTGATAATCGGTGTTATGGGGGTAAGCACTTCAAACATAGCCCTTTACGGCATCGGGGGAAACAGGTTGAAAGTACAGGTTTCCAATATAATCAATAAACGGGAGTTGGCTATTTTAACCGACAATATAAACAGCCCCGCGCTGAAAGAGGCTATTGATGAAGGCCGTACAATTTTAAACAACGCTGTTGATCCCGATCAATATGATTTTACGAGGGGAAGAAATGTAAGGTCCCTATTGTGCGCGCCATTAAAGGTAAAGGATAAAACGCATGGTTTTGTTCTGATTGAACACAGCATACCGGATGCTTTTGATGACGATAATGTAAGGCTTCTTGAGATTATTACGCAACAGGTAAGTATTGCGATAGATAATGCCAGGTTGTATGAACAGTTACAGGAGTATGCTAATACGGATGGGTTGACACAGGTTTATAACAGGATTTATTTCCAGAAACGTCTGAAGGAAGAACTTGATCATGCCGAACAGCAAGGCTATGAAGTGTCGGTCATTCTGTATGATATTGATGATTTTAAGCTGTTTAATGATTCATATGGGCATCTTTTCGGAGATGTTGTATTAAAATCAATAGCTCAAGCGGTAAAAGAGTCTATTAGAAAAGACGATTTGGTTGCGAGGTTTGGGGGAGAAGAATTTATTATTCTGCTGCCTCATACCGGAACGGAAAGAGCTTATGAAAAAGCCGAGGAGTTGAGAAAACAAATAGCCTCTTTGACTATTGAAGACAAAAATGTCATCGCTTCTGTGACCGTGAGCATGGGGGTTTCCACTTTCCCTGCCTTGGCCGATAACGACGCGTCTCTTATAAGCAGCGCCGATAATGCCCTGTACGAAGCGAAAAGAAGCGGGAAAAATTGCGTAAAAATAGCTTCCCGGTTAAGAAGCATATAAATGGGCAATAAAAAATCAGTATTTTGTTCGCATAGCATGTTCCCGATGGCTTTCAAATCCGACAAAACTTAAATCAGGCAATATGGCTGCTTTCTTTATTCTAAGAGATTTATACATCCGTTTAAAAATTCTTTTATATTGTGGTTTGTAATCTGTACTCAAAACAAACATCGAGAAACGGTACATTTCGTTTCCGTTTTCGAGAAAGACTTCGAATCCCTTTATGTCGTTTTTTGTATCCATAAAAACATATTCCCACATAAATCCGTTAAGTTCCTGGACTTTGATGGCTGATTCGCTGAAGTTGATAAAAGTCATTGAAGAATATTTCTTTGATTCGTTCAAAAATTCCTCCAAATTCCGATCCAATTTCCACACCTGAAAAAAACCGTGTACTTTATTGTTTGTATGATGGAAATTCATATGAATTCTTATTTCCTGCCCGAGATTAATGATTTCATCCAGTCTTAATGCGTCAGGGTACTGAAATGTGATTTCCGACATATCGTATTGCTGTATGGTCGCCGTCTTCCATTTGTCCTCAAAACGCAACCCGGTCTCGATTATCGGAGAGCTTTCTTTCGATGACATGTATATGTCCGACATCTTTGTTGAATGCGGCAAAATCAACGAAACTCGCCGGGCTATTACAATCTCCGTTTCAGGCAGCGTATGCCGGATAATGCCGACCAATGCATATGCCAGCACAAGAATAATTGATATGACAGTAATGAGCAGATATTTTCTGCGTGTTAACACGAGAATATACATTATTATTACCTATGTTTAGGATCTCATTTATTTATATGCGTGAAAAGGATAATAAAGAATAAAAGCCGGCGGTTATATTGCCGCCGGCTTTTACTTGATATATAAAACTACTGTTGTTCCAATACCGAATCTTTATTTTCATCAATAAATTCCTTAATATTGTTTTCCTCGTCGGGAGAAAGAACATTTTCCAGGTCAAGCATTAAGATAAGCTTCTCACCGACTTTTGCAACTCCCGATAAAAAGCGTCTTTCAAAACCGGTAATAGACGGTGGGGTATTTTCAATGTCTTCTTCAGGCACTTTCACTATTTCAGATACCATGTCAACCGTGAAACCAACCAGGAAATCTTTATAATTAACGACAATTATCTTGCTGTTTTCATCAAAATCCTTGTCCGGCATCCCCAGGCGTTTCCGTAAATTGAAAACTGTCAGGACATTGCCCCTAAGGTTAATCAGTCCTTCTATGAAAGGCGGGGTAGTCGGAACTTTAAAAAATTCCTGCAACTTATTTATTTCACGCACCTGTCTGATGTCAACACCGAATTCTTCATCTCCAACCCTGAACTTGACAAATTGAAGGATTGCCATCTTATAACCCCCTATAATAACTGTTTTCAGTTGTAAAACAATACCACTATACATTTACCATTTTATCAATAACATAAACAATAGGCAATAAAAAATGCCGATTTATGTGCTTTTTGAAGCTTTTTCGTTCCTTTTCCGTAAAATAGACAGAACATTCCAAGCAGCACTTATGAGCGGTAACTGCTGTTTATTTTTACATAATCATAGGAAAGGTCGCAAGTCCACATAGTATCGGAAGAAGTACCCATTTTCAAATCAACCGCAATCAGTATTTCATCCCTGCTTAGTATTTCAGCGGCTTTTTCTTCATCAAAAACAAGGCCTGTTCCATCTTTGCATACCTGTAAGCCACCAAGCCAAATATCAACTGTTTCGGGATTGAATAACGCACCCGAATATCCCATAGCGTTTATGATTCTTCCCCAGTTGGCATCCTGGCCGAATATTGCTGTTTTCACGAGCAGGGACTTGGAAATGGCATTGGAAATAACATGCGCGGTATTGTCATCCGGAGCATTTATTACGCGGATTTCAACCAATTTCGTAGCGCCTTCGCCGTCCTTCGCGATCAATTTTGCAAGATAAATTGCGGCTTTTTCGAGTTCTTTGGCAAAAATCCTGAAGTCGTCATTTTCCTGTTCTATTACAGGGTTTCCGGCTTTCCCGTTTGCAAGCATCAAAACCATATCGCACTCGCTCATGTCACCATCTATCGAAACCCTGTTGAATGATTTATTTACAGCGCTGGATAAAGCTTTTTGAAGCATCTCATCGGATATTGCCGCATCGGTTAGGAAAACTACTATAAGCGTTGCCATATCCGGGTGGATCATTCCGGAACCCTTTGCCATTCCGTATATCGTTGCGGTTTTACCCGAAAGGTTTATATCAACCGATATTTCTTTTTTAATCGTGTCCGTGGTCATAATCGCGCTTGCGGCGTCAGAAGCGCCGTCCGCAGATAATTTCTCATACGCGTTATCAATCCCTGCTTTGATATTCTGTATTGGAAGGCGGAACCCGATTACGCCCGTTGAACCGAGCAATACCTCGTTTTTATCACAGCCGATGATTTTTGCGGTATAATCAGCGATTAATTCCGCATCGGCGTCGCCTGCGGGACCAACACAAGCATTCGCGTTGCCGCTGTTTATCGTTATTGCCTTGACGCGGCTGCCTTTGACATGCTGCATTGTCCATTTCAGCGAGTGGCCTTTTACAATGTTTTTTGTATATACACCGGCTGCCTGCGCGGGTATATCGGAAACAATCAAAGCCAAATCCTTGTTCCCGTTTTTCTTTATTCCGCAGTGTACCCCTGAGGCCTTAAAGCCAAGCGGCAGTTTATATCTTTTGTCCGACATATGAATAACCTCCGACGTAGCTGGATTATAATAGCGAAATCACGCTTTATGACATTATTCTGCCATGTTTTACAAACAGTATAAATTACGCTGTACAATAAATCAAGCATAAATTACCCGAGCCACCCGCTATGTTACCGCTTGCCCTGAAGAACTATTGTACAATAACGGAAACTATAGCGGAATGAAGCATTAGAGATATACAGTCAGAGCGAGGGTAAGCAAGTCGACTGTTTGAGCAAAAATGCTTCCTGCAAAAAATTTTCATAGCATTTTTGCGAGTTTCGACTTGCCCGAGCGAAACTTACTAGCTCTTGCGAATGAAGCTTTTTGTTGACGGTATTGTACAATAGTTCAATAAGCGGTGGATGAACAATATTTCAGCGAATCCTGGTTCGGGTGTTTCGGGTTCTGCTTTATTTCCGCGAGTCCTGGTTCGGGTGTTTCGGGTTCTGCTTTATTTCCGCGGGTCCTGATTCGGGTGTTTCGGGTTCCTGGGGCGACAAAGCACAAACCATTCGACACGCTTCAGATCATGATTTACGTTTACGGAGAGGTCTCCATATCCCGGGTCGCTCATTAACCCGCTCCGCATTTGCCTGTAGGCAGCAGGGCTTCGAAGCATGTCGCCCGTCGTCACCGAAAACACCCGAACCACCCGCTATGTTACCGCTTGTCCTGAAGAACTATTATACAATAGTTCAATAAGCGGTGGATGAACAATATTTCAGCGAGTCCTGGTTCGGGTGTTTCGTGCGTTGACAAAGCAAATGCATTCGGTTAATATTGACATGAAACTTGTTTTCAGCCTGAAATGGCGCTTCCAGGGAGGTTCTTATGAAAAATTATATGAGCATGGCTAAAGAATCGGCCGAATACCTGAAATCAAAAATCGGAAAAACACCTCTTGTTTCCATTGTACTTGGTTCAGGTCTTGGAAATCTTGCGAAAAGCATCTCGGATAAAAGAGAAATCTATTACGAACAGATACCGAATTTTCCGAAAACGACGGTTCCGGGCCATGACGGAATGCTGATTTATGGGGAGCTTTGCGGTAGAAGTGTAATTGCTATGAAAGGGCGCTTCCATTATTACGAGGGATGGAATATGCAGGAAGTTGTTTTTCCGCTGCGTGTTTTCAAGCTCCTCGGCATAAACAACCTTATACTGACAAATGCCGCCGGTGCTGTAAACACCGGATTCAAACCCGGAGACCTTATGCTTATAACGGATCATATAGGGTTTTTTGCGGAAAATCCGCTGCGTGGACCAAATATGGATGAATTCGGGCCAAGATTCCCGGATATGACCCGTGTTTATGATCGGAATCTTATCGAATTAGCGTTAATGTGCGCGAAAAACCTAAATTGTGAAATTAAACAGGGTGTGTATGGATATACCAAAGGTCCGTCTTTTGAAACTCCGGCCGAGATTAAAGCGCTTCGAGCTTTCGGAGCGGATGCGGTCGGTATGTCAACCGTCCCGGAAGCCATTGCGGCCAGGCATATGGGAATGAGAATACTGGGGATTTCCTGTATGACTAATATGGCCGCGGGAGTGACAGACAAGCCGCTGACCCATGAAGAAGTTATTGAAACAGGGAAAATGGTTGAGAAAAAGTTTGAAGCGCTTATCATCGAAACAATAAAGAACTGGACATAATTTACCGCAAATTGCTTCAAGGGAACATGAAGATACGTAAACTGAAAATAAATAAGATATAACTGAATATAGTTGCAAATAGCCTTGAAATTGAAAAATCCGGATGATATAATTAAGAAAGTTTAACCAATAGCTAAATAAATGAATTATAGGAGTAAAAATGGATAGTGTAATACGCGATATTAATCTTGCTCCCTCAGGCAGGCAGAAAATAGAGTGGGTAAAAAGAAATATGCCGATTTTGAGAAAGATAGAGGATGAATTTAAACAAAATCGTCCGTTTGATGGCATAAAGATATCAATGTCAATTCATCTCGAGGCAAAAACGGCATATCTATCACAGGTTCTTTCATCGGGCGGCGCGAAAGTAGCGGTCACCGGAAGCAATCCGTTGTCAACACAGGATGATGTGGCGGCGGCGCTGGCTGCCGAAGGCATAAAAGTCTATTCCTGGTATGGCGCGACGGAATCCGAATACAACAACCATATCGACCTCACATTGGAACACGGTCCTCATATCATTATTGACGATGGAGGAGATCTCGTACATTCCCTTCATACGCGGAAAAGGAACCTTTTGTCCGGTGTTTACGGCGGGTGCGAGGAAACCACAACGGGAATAATGCGTTTAAAGTCGATGGAGAAAAACGGGGTATTAATGATACCGATGATGGCTGTTAACGATGCGATGTGCAAACACCTTTTTGACAACAGGTATGGCACCGGTCAATCGGTTTGGGATGGAATAAACAGAACAACAAACCTTATAGTTGCAGGTAAAACCGTAGTGGTAGCCGGATACGGTTGGTGCGGCAAAGGCGTTGCGATGAGGGCAAAAGGGCTTGGCGCGAAGGTTATAGTAACCGAAGTCGATCCCGTTAAGGCAATTGAGGCGGTAATGGACGGTTTTACGGTTATGACAATGGACGAGGCTTCCGAAATCGGTGATTTGTTTATTACGGTTACCGGATGCGAGAAAGTGATCGTGAAGCGGCACTTTGAAAAAATGAAAGATGGAGCTGTGTTATGCAATGCGGGGCATTTCAATGTTGAAGTCTGGCTTCCCGATCTCGAGGATATTTCTAAGAATATATCCGAAACGAGGAAGAATATCAAATGTTATACCCTCGAAAATGGGCGCAATCTTTATGTGCTTGGGGAAGGGAGACTGGTAAACCTTGCGTGCGGAGACGGGCACCCCGCTGAGATAATGGATATGAGTTTCGCGGTACAGGCATATGCCAGTATATATATTCTTGAAAACAGGAATGCTTTAAGACCGGGAGTGTTTGAAATTCCGGAAGAGATAGACAAAAAAATTGCGTTTCTTAAGCTTGAAAGCCTCGGCATAAAGATTGACAGGCTTACCGATGAACAAGAACGCTATATAAACGGCTGGAACTGATAAATAAAGCCAAAGCGGCAGACCGGTTTACACCAAAAAAATTACACATTTCAATGCCTGGAGGGTCAAATGGAAAAAGAAATACTTAATATGGAAGAAGCGGCCAATCTTTTTGGAGTAAGCATGAAGACATTTATTAAGCTGCTGAAGGAGGAAAATGTTCCTGCGAGGAAAATAGGCAGGGAATGGCGTTTTTCAAAAAGGGCGCTTATTGACTGGCTGTCTCGCGGCAACTCTAAAGATTATTCCTCGAGCGAGCAGGACACCCGTCAATATTTTGAACAGGTTGCAGGGAAATGGGAAGAAATCAGCAGCCAATACTATGACAGTTCAATAATAAACAAAATTATTGATTCGGGTTTTCTGAAAGATAACATGACCGTACTTGACTATGGAGCCGGCGATGGGTTTATTGCAAGAGGAATTGCCCCTTATGCGAGAAAAATAATAGCAATCGATACATCAGGCTCAATGCTTGACGAACTTGAACGCAAGGCAAAATCGCAGGGAATTGCAAATATATTGACATTTGAATGCGACATAAACGAAGTACCGCTGCGCAGCGCGTCAGTTGATCTGGTTTGCGCGTCAATGATTCTGCATCATATTGAAGAACCCAGGGAATTGATTGCGGAATTCCATCGCGTTTTAAAACCCGAAGGCATTCTTTTTATTGCCGATTTTCTTCCATATGAAGATGAAGCATTTAAAAACAACATGCATGACTTCCATATGGGACTGGATCCTGTTGCGCTTGAGAAATGGCTTATTGACATCGGTTTTTACAGTATTACGATAGAAAGCATGTCAAGCAGGCCGGATAAAAACATATTCGTATTGACCGCTAATAAGGTGTATGCGGAATGATGTGGGTTTTAGCCGGTTTTGTCATTTGTATTGTTGCGATATTTTTATATGTCAGGATTAAGTCAAACAGAAAACAAAACTTCAATGCCAACAGGGATAATATTAATACTTCCAGCGGAAACGTAAGCGTTTTTACAGATAAAAAAGGAAATATAGATATAATCCCGTTTTCTCTGGACAAGCTAAAGAGAGGAAAAGCTTCAGAATATCCGCTGTCGCTTAAAACACCATATACAGCGGCTGAGCTTGGGGCATCCGTCCGAAAAGGCCTTTTGCTGTCGTCAAGCGGCAAAATGCTGGAAAGCGAAGAATTAATGAAGAGGCTTGGATTCTATGCCTGGAAAGATTATTCCGCCGGAAAAAAGAGTGTGTCGGTTATTAGCAATGATGACGGGATTGTACTGAATTCCACGATAAGGTATTCTGATGGTTCGTATTCGTTCCGGTTCAGCGGATATGAAAAAATACTTCCTAAAAATATTTCAGACGAGTTACTGGGTAAAGAGGTTCTTGAATTAATGAAAGTTTCCAAGTAGCAAAACCATACGCCCGCGAGGGTGGTGCTTCAGCGTAAAAAGGCTTCAGCTTCCCTGCAGAATTGCTGATAATCCTCATACTGCAATTCATGGCCGCAATTTTTAAATTCAATAATTTTGGATGTACTGATAAGCTTGTTAAGCTGATGAGAATTGCTTTTTGGAACAATTCTGTCTTTTTCGGAAAACAGGATAAGAACCGGTATATTAATTTGTTTCAGACCGTTTCTGAATGAATCGAGCAATTCATAATTTATTCCCCTCAATGAGATGTTCGACCGGATTACGGAAAACATTGTTTTTATGTTTCCCGGTGTATTTATATAGACGTACGAAAAGTGTTCCCATTCAGGGGTAATCCGGTTTTTCTTGTAAATGCTTCTTTTTGACATAAGCTTTATTATAAAAAACGGAACTCTCATGATCAAACGGGGAATAAAAGAAGACGAGGCAAGCCTTATGTATAAAGGTATCTTTTCAAAAACACTGTTTATGATAATAAGCCGTTTTACGATTTCCGGGTAACGTAAGACCAGATTCAGGCAAATGGAACCGCCTAAAGAGTGTCCTGCAAGGTTAATTTTTTCTGGGGTAAAGGATAATATAAAGCTTCTCAGGTAGTCGGTCAAATTATCAACGGTATATTCAATGTCTGGCTTTTCGCTCAAACCGTGACCGGGCAGGTCAAGGGCTATGACACGATATTTTTCAGAAAGAATTTCCATTGCAGGTTCCCATTCTTCCAAAAAACCCGCGATTCCGTGCACGAGAAATAATAGCGGTCCCTTTCCGGCCTCCCGGTAACGTATCAGACAGCCATTTATAATTTTCGTTTTATCGTTGCTGCAATTCATATAAGTATATTTCCTCCATAGCGGTACTTTAATATAAGAAAAATGTTTATTGAGTTAAATGTGTTCTTGTCGTTAACCCTATTTTATCATTTCTAAAACCAAATCGAAAAGGAAACACTAAATTATAGACGAACCGCATTGCAAATCAACCGCTGTTGTTTCGGAGCGTATCTATGGGCTATTTGTTTAGACGCACAGTAATTGTGAAGAACCATTGTGCAATAAAGATGACGGACGAAGGCAGAGAACACGCAATTAGCAATTTAAGTTTGTACATAAGAGTGGTATCTGATAAAATAGGTTTTGTCGAAATATGGGTAATCGTTATGCGGCGCTCATAACAGTTAGTGTTAAGCGCTGATGGAGTTCAACCCGGTGGAAATTTGACTCTGCCGGAAGCTGCGATTTCTATTGGCTGGATGTGATTTAGTGGACGTAAAAACAATAATAAAACTTTTTTCCGTTTTCTTTAAAATAGGCGCATTTACTTTTGGCGGAGGATACGCAATACTTCCTGTAATACAGAAGGAAGTCGTGGATAAAAACAGATGGCTTACCGAAGAGGAAGTCCTCGATGTATTTGCGGTGTCGCAGTCAACACCCGGGGTAATATCAATAAATTCCGCAATCTATATAGGGAGAAAGGCAGCGGGTATTCCCGGAGCCGTTTCTTCGGGATTGGGGATGATACTGCCGTCTTTCCTGGTCATTCTGGCAATTGCTCCGCTGATTATAAATTTGAGGGATAACGAAATTGTCAGCAGGTTTTTTCTGGGGATAAGAGCATCGGCATCAGCTCTGATTTTACTTGCCGCGATAAAAATGTCCAAAACCGCGATACGTGAAAAATGGGGAATAGTTGTTGCGGCTGCGTCATTTGTATTGGTAGTGTTTTTTGATGTTCATGCGATTTGGGTGGTTATCGGCGGAGCCGCGTCCGGGATCGCATATGGTTTGCTTAATAAAATAAAGAGGTCTTGTAAGTGAATCTGTTGATAACTTTGTTTTTGACATTTTTCAAAATAGGTATGTTCAGTTACGGAGGCGGTTATGTCATGCTTCCGATGATATACCAGGAACTGGAAAAATTTGGCCTTTCGATGCAGGAATTTTCCGATGTGGTGGCGATATCCCAAATGACACCGGGACCTATAGCCGTAAACGCCGCAACGTATATCGGATATAAATCCGCGGGCTTTGCCGGGGCTGCTTTTGCGACGCTTGGAGTATCCCTTCCGTCATTTATACTGATTTTGATAATAGCGTCCGTAATAGTAAAATTTAAGTCCAGCAGCGTTATAGATTCCGCATTCAAGGGAATCAGACCGGCAACCGTAGGCATGATCGCTTCTGCTGTTGTATTTTTTGCAAATACGTCAATAATCGATATGTCTTTGATAGAACAAGGTTTTGGTAAAATATTCAATATAGGCCCGATAATTATATTCGCGCTGACGATCGCCGCGTCGAAGCTGACAAAACTTGGTCCGATAACCCTTACGCTTATAGGTGGAATACTTGGAGCAATCTTTCTTTAACAGTTTGGATTTTAAAATTCCAATCATTTTTCCCGCTACTGGTGTATATTAACATATTTAATGTAATAGTATTGTCTTTTTTTTGTCATTTTTTTAACTGAAATTTAAATACTGTTATATACTCATTTACCTGTGCTCATGGTAAAATAATCATAAAGAACAAACAGCTCGGATAAGCAATGCGCTTTTTCAAAAAATGGAACTTATTATGGTAAAACTCGTCCAATTTTTAGGCTGATACTAATGATAAATTTAACGGAGGGTAGCTTCATGAAATTAAGCAGACAAGTTTTAATTATTATCTCATTTCTTTTAATTATTTCGGGTGCACTTATGCCTGTAATGCCTGCCCTGGCGGCGGAAGAGGCTGTACAAACGCCGGTTGTTGAAGAAGAAGTTGAATCAACATCGATTATTGAGGAAGATACCGAACCATTGGTTGAGGAAGAGACTGAACCATTGGTTGAGGGAGATACTGAACCTGCACCGGTTGAGGAAGAGATTGAACCGCCACCGGTTGAGGAAGATACAGAATCGACACCAATTATCGATGTAATTTATCAAACGGCAGAAAGTAAAACGATAACCTCGGGAGTTACGCTCGATATCATTACCCGCTTTACGGAGTTTGGCTGGCAGAAAATATACGTTATGAAGGCTGATTTGAATGATCCTTACGTACATATTGACGCTTTGACAAGCAGTGAAACAATACAAAAACCGCTGACGGTGACCGATCATATGCTTGAATGGGGAGCAATAGCGGCAATTAACGGAAGCTTTTTTCTCGCTTCGGAACAGCCCGGCAACCAAAACTTGATTGGTCCGATGATACAAGCGCAGAGTTTAAAAACAGCCGATGCGAGTTTTAACAGTGCTAATGACAGTATGGCAACATTTGCGATAAACAAGGAGAAAAAATCAATTTTCAGCTACTGGAAGACCGATATTTCGCTTTATGCGCCGAACGGCGAGCAAATAAAAGTGACACGCTATAACGAGCCTTTTTGGAATTATGAAGATTTTACGATTATTGACAGAAATTGGCGCACAATGTCAGTTGGCACGCAGAACGGATATTACCATGATATTATAGAAATGGTCGTAGAAAACGGAATAGTAAAGGAAATCCGGCAAAGCTTGCCGGCAACTGAAATTCCCATAAACGGATACGTTGTTATAACAAGAAAAGCATATGGGCATCAAATTCTTGATAACTTTAAGGTTGGGGAACCGGTCGCATTTGACATAACCACAACACCTGACTGGAAAGAATTAAAGATGGCAGTAACGGGCGGAGCTATGCTAGTAGTTGATGGAGTTATCCCCGAGTCTTTTTCGCATACGGTTAACGGAAGGCATCCGCGGACCGCGGTCGGCAGCACCGAGGATGGTAAAACTCTTTTTATGGTTGCGGTTGACGGAAGACAATCCCAGAGTATCGGAATGACGATGGAGGAACTGGCACATTTCATGCGGGAGATTGGGGCTTATAACGCCTTATGTATGGATGGAGGCGGTTCTACAACTCTGGCGGCAAGAGAGCCCGGCACCGTAGATATAGCAGTTCAAAACAGCCCAAGCGACGGGGTCCAAAGAAGAATTCCAAATGGGATTGGCGTTTTTTCATTCGCGCCGCCTTCTCCATTGGCCGGACTTTATATTGAAACAATCGATACGAATACTTTTGTTAATACAACAAGAGCCTTTACAGTAAAAGGCTATGATCAGTATTTTAACCCGGTTATCATTGATCCCGAAGAAGTAACATGGAAAATTGAAGGCGTGGAAGGAAGTTTTACGGATAATGTTTTAAAGCCTTCCACCGCGGGGCAGGGAAAGGTTATAGCGACTGTCGGCGACGTTTCGGCTGAACTGCCGGTTCAGGTATTTGGGGAGATTGCAAAGCTGACGCTTAGCCACCGGAATTTAAAGCTTATATCAAAGGAACGCAGTAATTTCACTGTTATAGGGATAAATGGTTCCGGTGATAAAGCTGTTATTAACCCGAATGATATTTCATGGACAACGACAGGTGGTATCGGGTTCTTTTCCAGCGGCACATTCGTTTCAACAAATCCGGGTTACGGGTACATTTGCGCATCGGTTGGAGATGTAAACGCATACTGCGCCGTTACGGTTTTGCCGACGCAAAGCATACAGGTTGATAATTTTGAGAAACAAAACGCTTCTTTTTTATCGTACCCTTCAACAGTCGCCGGTTCGTACAGTATTTCAAACGAGCAAAAACACAGTGGAAATTATTCCGGTAAGCTGTCATATGTGTTTGAGGAAGCGGAAACGAGCCGGGCTGTTTATGCGGAATTATCGAACGGCGGGATTTCTCTTCCGGAAAACGCTATTCGTGTAGGAATCTGGGTTTACAATGAACGCGAGAATTCCAACTGGCTGCGCGTTGAAGTGAGGGACAAAAACAATAGAGTATACAGGCTTGGAGATCTTACGAAACTCGACTGGAAAGGATGGCGTTATGTAGAAATACCTTTGAACGGTGTACCTATGCCGGCAAAGCTGACACGTATCTATCTTGTGCAGGTAAATCCTGTTGCTGAAGTAGGAGCGGTATATTTCGACGATTTAAGCATTATTACCGTTGAACGTGAAAAAATGACTCAGGATACAAAAATAAAACAGCGGGATACAAAGGTTATACATAGTTTCGAGGAGGAGAATAACATTAGCTTTTCATCATATCCTTCCTGGGTCCCTGGGGGTGTTGAAATAAGTGATGAATATTCAAATACGGGTTTATCGAGTGCACGATTGGATTATGTTTTTAAAGAAACGCCTGAAACGCAGGCAGCATATTTAATGCTTGGTGAAAATGGTATCAGCATCCCCAACGGGACCGAAACAATCGGTTTATGGGCTTACAGCCAAAGGTTTACAAAAAGCTGGTTAAGGGCTGAAGTATTTGATGCAAACGGCAAAAAACATTATGTTATGTTTGCCGAGGGAATAAGCTGGACAGGATGGAAGTATGTAGAGGGCAATATAGCCCATATACCGAAACCTGCTCGTGTTACAAGGCTGTACGTCGTAAATCCGAAACCGATAAACGAGGAGGGGCATATTTACCTCGACGATTTGCAGTTTAACGTAAAAACTGACAGAGCAGAGGACTTTAACAATCTTCCTGAAGATACGGTACCTGTCGATCCTAAAAACCAGGCCGTAACTTACGAGAAAGGCGAATATAATTACAGGTTCTCGGTATTTGGGGAGGATAGGGAGCCTTCCAATGATGTTGAACGGTATCTTACCGATTTTCTGGCCGATAAGATTAACAAATATATAGAAATCGGCGCATTTGTCGGTTCCGGCCCCCATAGTGTTGCCAACATCGTTAATAATCCCACGCTCGCAACGGGAACAGGTTTCCGCTCGTTCGACATGCTTGGATCGAGATTCATACAGCTTGATATGAGTTCGAAAAGCATAAGGCTCTCGGCACCCGAGCAGTGGAAATGGCTGCTGGAGCAACTGGATTCGTTCGAAGGGCAGAATATATTCCTATTCCTCGAAAGTTCTCTGGATAACTTCAGTGATAAAAAAGAAGCCGAGCTTTTTAAGGATATATTGGGAAATTACGCAAAAAACAAGTTCGACAATGTGTGGGTTTTCTTCAAAGGCGGTAAAAACAGTGTTGAACTTGACAGGGGTGTAAGGTATTTTTCATCAGCCGGCTTTGATGTCAAGGGGTTGTCGGCCGAAAATAAGGATGCCGCGAAATATATCCTCGTTACGATTATGGGCGATCAGGTAACTTACCAGTACAAACCGATAGAATAGCAGAAAGGCAAAAGGAAATGGTTCTTTTACTTAACGTGAATGAACCATTTCCTTAATTTTATTTTGTTTTGATCAGTTCATACCGTGCGCCGTTAATAATTTTCGTTTCTTCGCATATGATTTCAACCGTTTCAATTGAATACTTATTTTCCAGAACTTTTTTAGCTAAAAGCGCATACTTGTAAATTTCACCAAGGCTGTTGACACTCGTCTTCGTGTTTTTCTTCACGATTTCGTATACTTTGCCGGTTTTTGACAGGTTTTTCAACGTAACATGCTGCTCGTAAAAAGCCTTTAAAAACGCGAATGTATTCTCCGAACGGGTATACTGGACAAAACGCCCGTCCCGCGTGTACCCCTGCCTGAACCTGACGAATCCTTCCGCTTTGGCTCCGTCAAGCCTCTGAATTCCGGGCTCTAAATGTATATACAGGTTTTGAACAGGATCTTCATAATGCATATAGTACGGGACATCAACAACAACTCCTCCGAAGTAGTCCACCAGTTCCCGAAAGCCGTCGGTTTCAACTATTATATAATCATTTATGTTTATTTCGAATATTTCGCTGATTATATCGGTAAGAAAATTCATGTCGCTTTTGCCAGAAAATCTTTCTTTTTCAGGTTTATATTTAATTTTCCTTCCAAAAGCGGCTGCCGCGTTCAGTTTCCTGTTTCCTTTCTCATTATAAAACTCATAAGCTTTTTCCTTTACCGTTTTTAAAAGTTCATCGGTATAATCAATATACATGTCTCTTGGCAAATCTATCAGGCTAATTACGCTGTCCTTTTCATTCAGGCTTACTATAACCATGGTGTCAAAGTTCGAATAAGTCGGATCAAGACCCACAAGCAGAATATTTACGGTCGATTCCGGCGATAACGACGTGTAGTATTTTTGGCCTTTTGTAATGCCGGTACGATGCGCTTGCCTGTTTTTATCTTTCGTATCGGCAGCCTTTGTCGGTAATGGGGTAACTGACGGCTTATTTGTCATATCGGTTGTGATTTTTTTGTAGTTATTTGCTTTTCTTCCGATTGTCGCATTAACCATTGAATAGCAGATTGCGCTTGAAATTAAAACCATCACAATCGTAAAAATAAGAAATATTTTTTTCGCCATAACACTGCTCCGGATTGTTTTCTTTTTTTATTCTCTTCAAAAATACCTGTTTTAGTATGGCTAATTTAGGAAAAATAAAGAAAGGCATAAATAAGGGCTTAAAAGAAAAGCCCCCGCCGTGTTTCGATATTTGGGCGAGGGCTCGTTTATTGCACTTTGTTTTGATATTTATATAACCGAAATTTCTGCGGTTGTTTCGCCTAATCCTTCTGAGCTTACTTTTAAAATTGCCGTGCCCGGTTCAATACCGGTTCTGATTATAGCCTGGCATCTGCCGAGGTATGTTGTAAATTGTCCCTTTGTGTAATTTTCTGTTGTTATAGGCCTTGCCGAACCGAAGGCCAAAAGATGGCCGGCTCCGGAAACTTCCGCTTTAATGAGCCTGTCGTCAGAAGGGACACGCCTTCCTTCGCTGTCCGCCGTAATGACTGTTGCATAGACCAGTGACTGCCCGTCAGCATTAGCCTCTGATTTTTCAAGTTTAATGATAAGTTTTGAAACTTCACCGGCAGTTGTCAATTCATGTTCGGAAACCTTCTCGCCTCTGTTGTCATAGCTGATGGCTTTTAATGTGCCCGGCTCATATTTTATATTGAATGTCGTGATAAAGTCTTTCCCTGCCTGCTGCCTGCCGTATGATTTTCCGTTCAAAATAAGCTCCACTTCATGGTTCCTTGAATAGACATCAACCCTTACCGGAGATCCTTCAAAGCCGTTCCATGTCCATTCGTTTGCACCATCCGGGAATCCCCACGGGCTGATTATTTCTTTTTTTCCGTGGTTTGCCGGGTTGTGAACGAAAATGTAAGTTTCATCGGAACCCCAGACAATTTTCCTAAGATGAAGCTGTGCTCTGTCATCCCAGCATAAATCAAAATCACCGCAATTTGCCGTTCTCCAGGGGTATTTAACTTCCGGCAGTTCATCCCGGGCATCTGGAGAAACATATAATGCCATGCCTACCCCTGCTTCGCCAATATAATCCATGCTTGTCCATGTAAAATCGCCGATGACATACGGACATTCTTCGACAAGCTTCCATACGGTTGCTATGTTTTTCGGAAAACTCTCCGTACCAACTATTATCCTGTTCGGATATTTTTCATGATCCGATTTATAACGTCCGTCATAATAATTGTACCCTACTACATCAAGCGGGGCGACAAAAGGCTCCGTCCTTTCGGCAAATATCGTATCTCCATAAGGCACTAACGCATTTTGCATATTTGTTGTCCCGAGTTTTTTATTTTCGACAATTTGCTGCCACGATTTAAATACCTTTTCCATTTCATCGTCTTCCAACCCGTTATGCGGTCCGCATACGGCACCCGTTACAGGCCTGGTTCCGTCAAGCTTCCGGATATGCTCCGCCGCATCGGCAGACAGCGCATAACCTTCCGACAAGCCAAAACGTTCCTGTACTTCATTGAATATTGACCATAACACAATACATGGGTGGCTGCGATCCCTTGTTACAAACTGTTCAATGTCATATTTCCAATGTGTCTCAAAATATGCATGGTAGTCATTCGGGTTACCCGACATCCTGAACATGTCGAAAGCCTCGTTGATAACCATTATCCCTAATCTGTCGCAAGCTTCCAGGAAGTCGCGGGAAGGCGGGTTATGCGCGCAGCGTATCGCGTTAAACCCGTTATCTTTGTGGAGTTTAACCTTTTTGTATTCGCAGTCGTATAAAGACACAGCGCCGAGTATGCCGTTTGTGTGGTGAATACAGCCTCCCTTTAGTTTTACAGAGCGGTTATTAAGCATAAATCCGTTTTTAGTGTCAACCGATATGGTTCTTATGCCAAAAAGGGTTTCAGCAGAATCTATTACTGAGGCATCTGCGGGTACCTGCGAATATTCCCGCAGTACAGCTCTTACCTTGTATAACTTCGGATTATCAATATCCCACAATTGCGCATTTTCAACAACCAATCCAACTCTGCCTGTACGTATTCCCATTGCCGGGATCTGTACTGCCATATGTCCCGTGGCTGAAAGAAGGTTATCGTCATCGGTGTATAATTCAACATCAATATGCCAGACTCCGGGTTTTGAAGTATGGTTTTCCGCCGTTACTTCAACAGTTATATAGGCGGTATTGCCGTCTACTCGGTTTGTATACGCAAAGATAGGCCAGGGAGAAAGATGCACATACGGCGCAGTTAACAGATCAACATGACGATATATGCCGGTTCCCGTATACCACCGGCTCGTATAAGGCATTTCATTATTTACTATTACCTGTATCCTTGATTCACGGCCGAACCGTACATACGGCGTAATATCGGCATGAAATGGAGTATAGCCATATGGATGGCGTTTTACGAAATTGCCGTCGCAATAGACTTCAGTGTTCATATAAGCCCCGTCTATTTCCAGAAGAATACGTTGATCTTTTAAGGCTTCAGGTATTGTAACGTATTTAGTATAGCATGCAAGACTGCCTTTATAGTATCCGCTTGCCCTGCCGCTTTTTGCGTCAGGCGAAACATCGGTTTCGATCATCAAATCATGCGGCAGATTAACTACACGGCATTCCTTAACATTTCTGAACGAGTTAATGCTCGTCTGTTTAGTATCCAAATACCATTCCCGATCAATGTTTATACGTTTCATTTTACCCTCCTTGATATTAATGTATCATATTCCATACCGAGTTAAAAAGCTTACTTTATATAAAAAGGGAATTATGAAAATTCCCTTTTTATATTATACTTATCACCGGTATTAACTTTTGTATCAAACAACAAAAATTCCCGCACTTTTTAAGGTTTACACCATGCCTGGTTATTTCTTTCCATACTTGGCTTCATAACCTTCCTGGCAAATATCCAGGTATTTTTGCAAACCAAGGTTATTCAGCCCTTTTATGTAGGCATCCCAATCAGCATCGCTGAATATGTCCAAATCACCGGTAACAAATCTCGCGACATGCTGTTTTACATATTCTGTAATGCTTGTCTTGATGAGCGAGAAGTCGGTTATCTTGTCAGGCAGGGCCACGATGGTGGGAACAAGTTCGCTGTTCGGGAATGCAAACGGTTCATAAAGCTTTGTTGCCTGGAACAGCATCAGTTCACCATCTCCGTCGCCATCACGCCAATTCTGACTGTTAACTTTCTTGCCTTCCCTGTAGGCAGCATCTGTAATCGTCGGCAGAGCCTGACCTAATATAATATTATTTTCAAGCAGATCTGAGTGCGGAGTAATTTCAACATACCTCGCGGGATTTCCGTTAAAGTCCAGTTCGCCTTCTTCACCTTCACGCCAGTCACGGCCTTTCTTACCCATATCAAGCCAGTTTCTGCCGTCCTCAGAATACCAATAATCGAGCCAGCGCATAATCAAAGCAGGTTCTTTTGCAGCTTTTGTTATGACAAAGATGCCAACATCGGCCGGTGTTAAGTTATTATAAGAAGCGACTGATGCATATCCGTTAGGGCCGGTCAACGGCGGAAGTGCATCATACTGCTTGAATTTGTCGGAAACAGCCGCTCCTGAGCATAGGAAATTGACTCCTCCAAAGCCTACGCCTATCACAGGCTCTTCACCCGCCTCGTTGATCTGGGCCAACACCGAGGTGCTTTGGGTGAAGGATTCAGGTGCTATTAATTCGTTTACATACAGGTCTCTGAGATACTTCAGCCCTTCCCTCCACTCGTTTTGGGCAGGACCATACTGTATTTTCTTGTTTTTGTCGAATACCAGGTTCTGGTCGGAATCGGTATATATGAATGCACACATCAGAAAGCCGTCGATATTTGTTCTCCAGCCATCTACAGAAGCGGCCATCGGGATCTCGTCGTTTTCTCCGTTTCTGTTAGGATCCTGGGTTTTAAACGCCATCAGTACATTTTTTAAATCTTCCGTTGTTTTCGGCATTTCCAGGTTCAGGTTTTTTAGCCATGTGGAATTTATCCATGCTTTTTGCTGGTGATTGCAGTGGTAGCATTCATTTACACCAAAGAAGCTGTAAATATTTCCGTCGAGGCTGGTTACGAAAGATTCAATATCAGGTCTTTTTTCCAAAAAAGATTTTAAGTGTATTGAATGATCCCTGATTAAATCCTGAACCGGGATGAAAATTCCCTGCGACCCATATTGATCAAGTTGGGATTGAGTGAACATGGACCCGCCGAATTGTGTACCGCACGCAATGGCATCGGGAAGGTCACCGCTGGCGATAATAAGGGAAACTTTGTCCATCCAGCCGTCTGCAGGAGTGGTTTGCCAGTTGATATGAACATTGGTCATTTTCTCATACTCAATGACGGTCTCATTCTCCGTTATGGGTTCGTTAATGAGCCACGGCGCCAGGATTGAAAACTCTTTCCTTGTGTTTGTTATTGGGAACGTACCAAGCTCATTATATTCTGAACCCTGGCTTTCCTGGGTCACTGCGGATGTTGTTTCCTTCTGCTGTGAATCGCCTGGTGTGCTGCATCCAGCCAATAGAAGAGTCAAAGTCAGAAGCGCGGCTAACACTGATAAGATGGTTTTTTTCATGCCAATTCCTCCTTATAAAAATATTTTATTTAATATATTGCAGAATGCAATATATCAGCCTTATTGTACTCAGACAGGCAGTTTACCCCTTTATTGCTCCGATCATAATGCCCTGAACGAAATATTTCTGTATGAACGGGTACAGTATCATCAGAGGCAGACTCGAGAATACAATTACCGCATATTTCAATGCCTCGGCTATGGCCAAACTCTGGCTCTGATCAGCTCCACCGCTGCTTTCAATTATCTGGGACTGAAGCTGGGAACTAATCAGAATATTTCTCAGTACAAGCTGCAAAGGATATTTTTCCTGTGATTTTAAATATATCATTGAGTCAAAATATGAATTCCAAATTCCGACGGCATAAAAAAGCGTCATAACGGCAAGTATCGGTTTTGATACAGGCAATGCTATTTGAATAAAGGTCCTGATGTCCGAACTGCCGTCTATTGTCGCGGCTTCGTAAAGTTCGTTGGGTATTGTATTGATAAAGAAGGTGCGAGCAATCACTATATTCCAGACGCTGAGTGCATTGGGTATAATTAACGCCGCATACTTATCGATCATCCCAAGACTTCTGACAACGAGATATGTCGGGATCAAACCGCCGTTGAACAGCATTGTGAATACGAAGTACCACATGATCGCGTTTCTTCCGACAAGCGTATTTCTTGCTAACGGGTATGCTGCCATAATAGTCAGTGAAACACTTAAAAGCGTACCGAGTACGGATATGAGTACCGAGTTGGCGAAACCGCTGATAATAACCGAGTTGCTTATTATCCTTTCGTAACTCGCTAATGTGGGCTTTACGGGCAGAAAGATAACCTTTCCCGCCAGGACGCTTGGAGGATCGCTGAATGATTGGCTTACTATATTCAAAAGTGGCAGGAATACAACCAACAAGCAAAATGTAAGAAAAATCATATTGATCAAATCAAATATCTTGTCGCCTATTGTTATGCGAATATGTATTTTTCGAGTCATAGCTATTCCCCTTCTCACCACAGACTGGTTTCCGAAGTTTTTCTTGCTATGTAATTTACTACCGTAAGCAGTACCATTGATACTATTGAATTAAAAAGTCCTATCGCAGACGAATAGCTGTATTGAGCCGACACTAATCCTATTTTGTATACATACGTGGATATTACTTCGGAAACGTTCAGATTTAAAGGATTCTGCATCAGAAAAATTTTTTCATATCCAACGTTTAATATGGAAGCGGAGTTTAGTATAAGCAGTATGATAAAAGTGGGCATAATGCCGGGCAGATCAATGTATATAATCTTTTGCAGCGTTGTTGCGCCGTCAATTCTTGCAGCCTCGTAAAGTTCTTTATCTATTCCTGACAGGGCAGCAAGATATATTACAGATGAATAGCCGGCACCTTGCCATATACCCGACCAGACATAAATTGAACGGAAGAGTTTCGGTTTTGCGAGGAGGTTGACCGCTTCTCCGCCGAACAGCTTAATTACGTTATTCAGCAAGCCATAGGGCGATAATATCTGGTTGACCATTGCCACCAATATAACCGTGGATATAAAATACGGGGCATAGGTGACAAGTTGCACGGTCTTCGCAAAAACCCTGACTTTGCACTCGTTCAATGCTATTGCAAGTATTATTGGGACGGGTGCGCTTGCAAGGATGGAATAAATACTGATCGAGAATGTATTGAGGAGCAGTTGTCCAAACTGCGGTGATGTCAGGAACATCCTGAAATACTTAAGTCCAACCCATTTGCTTTGCAGGATCCCAAGGCCGGGATTAAAATCCTTGAATGCTATTTGCACGCCGTACATCGGATAATACCGGAACAGGAAAGTCCACACAACCGGAAACAGCAGCAGAATATATAATTGCCAGTGCCGAAAAATTGCTATAAGCTTCTTTTTCCCATTATAATTATTTATCGCTGGAATTGATTTCTTTACTGTTCTTTTACTTAGCATTTTTATATCCCTCGCTGTTCGCTAAAAACAATCTAACATAAAACCGTATGGAAAAATAGAAACGATAATTTGATTACAAAACAAAAAATAATAATTGTGGGAAACAATTATTCAATAAAAGCACAAAATTTCAGAATGCTGTTAATTTATCGGATTGAGATGTATTAGGTGAATCATAGACATTCTCTGTATTCGTTCGGAAGCTGGCCTAAACGCCTTTTAAATGCGCGCCGGAATGAATATGAATTATTATATCCAACATAACCCGAGATTTCTTCAATAGTCAGGCTCGGATCACAAAGGAGCTCACAGGCTTTCTTTATACGTATTTCCTCCAAATATTCGCTGAAATTCTGCCCTGTTTGCTCCTTAAAGAATTGGGACAGGTAAGAAGAGGAGATTTTAAACATGGATGACAGGATTTGTAAAGATATGTTTGCGTCATTGTAGTTATTTTGCAGGTATTCGAGTATTTCATCGAGCATCTTTTGGTTATGGCTTTTTTTGTTTTTGCTTATAACTTCGCATAACTGGCAGAATGAATCTATTATCTCGCACATGCAATCCTTAGAGGATATATCCCACATTTTCAATGAATAGATGCCGATTGCCTGCGGGTCCAGGTTCATTTCACCGCATATTTTCACAAGTGTGGCTTTCATCTCGCTGAATAGCTGAAACTGCATGGAATAGGAAAGACGTCTGCTTTCAAAATTTTCTTTCTTTATATGCTGAAGTGTCCTGATAAGTTCATCGTAGTTCCCGCTCTTTACCATGTTTGCAAGTATTCTTTCCACATCCATCGGATAGTAATACTGCCGGGATACCGGTATATCCGAATACCAGATCATATAGTCCGATTGCTCCGTTAAATCAAACTGGTGTAGCGCAACTTTCGCTTCAAAGAACGAAAGACTCACATCCGACAGACTGCCGTACAAATTTCCGATGCCGTAATTAAGGCTAATATTGCAAGCCTGAATTAATTCATTATTGATTGTTTCAATATATTGACGGATTTGTTCACGGCATGCATCATCATCATTGTTGTTAAAACAGAGTATAACGGCTATTTGCTGCGGCTCAATAATGTAGGTGCAGCCGTTTCCATTCATGTTTTTCTGCAAAAAACTGTCGGTAATCCTTTTTATCGCGTTTTCTTCAAGAAGAGTATTTACATCAATACCCTTTACAACCGCATATCTGTTGATTGTCGGTACAACTACCACATAACGGCTGCCCTCGAGGTTCAGCCCAAGATTTTTAAGTATATTTCTCGCTTCCTGGACTTCATTTATTGTACCACTTAATAACTGGCCGATTAGAACGTCCTTCAGTTCATTCAGCACCTCATTCATATTCCTGTTTTTGTTGATCAGTATGTTTACATTGTCTTTTATCAGGCTGTATTCATCTTTCTTTTTTTTATCAACGGATGCAATTCCCAATGATGAGAGTATTTCTCCAATAGGCTTTACCTCGTTCTTTGAAAAAAAGATAGACAGCAGGCAGCCTACAATCAACACCGCCGACATATTAATTAGCGCCGTGACTTTTATATGCTGCACATTATTCATTAAGCTCTCTGTTGGAATTACGCAAATGTAATGCCAATCGTTATAGTTTGATTTTTTGGAAAAAACAATTGAATTTTCTCCATTGATTTTCATATGCTGTGATTGCTTTTCCGGTGAAAGCGTCTCCAGATCCATCGCTTCAAGTACGATGTTATCATTGCTTTTAACGATAATTTGTTTGTTTTCATCTATAATAAACGCACTGCCATTGTGTGCCAAAACGGCGTCATTAAGCAGATTACGTATTTTATTGGTATCAATATGCACAATAATTGCACCCTGTGGTATTGATTGTATATAGGTTATTGCTTCATATGTAACATCACTGAGACCGAGCCTTTTCATCGTTATTTTATGTGAAGGCAGTATTGTTTTATAATTATTAGTCTCGAAAACCTGGCGGTGCCAGTCTTCGTATGAAATACCATCATATTTCATCAGGTTTTCATAAAAATTCCGTATATTGTAATTGGCGAAATTACTGTTGATTACTACATCCGGTTTCTGAAGAAATAAGTACGTGGTACTGTCGAGTGATCCGGATATGTTATTCGTTTTCATATTATTGATTACCTGGATTAACTGATATACTTTATCGGAGCCATATGTCGGCTGGGGCATGTTAATTACGGCTTGTAATGTAGAATTCGTGGACAGCATAAAAACCGACAAGTCAATTGATGATAAATAATTGTCTATGATATCACGGCTCTGTTGAATCATGAAATCCTCGAAATTGACAGCATTGTCTTCAATTACTGACAATGCCTGGTAATATACATAGCTGCCCATCATAATAGGTATTATCAGTATAAAGAAATACGAAATAAGAAATCGCTTGAAAGCCGTATACTTCCTAATTTTCAGCTTTCCCATAATTACACCTCGATACACAAATAATATTACAGTATAAGTGCAACTGTTAAACAATTAATAAACATTATGTGTGATGAGAGCAATGAAATCATATAGTCATATTTAATTCATTAGTGATAATTCATTATTTGATATCAATAAACGCAGCTTTTGTATCAATATCAAGCATATCCAGTAATGGGGCCGGAATCGTTTCTAAGGCTAATAATCTGTTTCCATTGTTTTTCTGCGATTCTAAGTACTCCAGCAGTTCAAAATAAAGCCTTTTCATAACGGCGGAGCGGTGTATCATGCAAGGCTCCGGATCATTAAACCATTCAATGCTTTTCGTTATAACAATTTCTTCTTTTAAAGGAATATCTATTACTCTCTTTTCAAAAATAGCTTTTTTATTGCAATCCAAAACGCAAATTTTCATTTTTACACTGCTCACATCACGGTCCCCTTTACACTGCTCATTAAAAAACAACAATAACCAATATGATAAAGATAAGGAAAAATAGAGCATTAAACAGTTTAATCAACGGCATTTTTTCTCTTACGGTTTCCGATACCTCAAATACGGCTCTTCCCTTCGATAAAAGAACGGTTATTATAAAAAGCGGTAATATAAAAGCTATTCCATAAAGAATAAAGGAGAATAAAACGTTGAAATCAGGATATGGATTTTTACGAAGCATAAGCACAATCGTAGCCAGGTAGATCTGTCCCGTACAGAGGAATTCACCTGCGGCAATAAGCACGCCCAGTATAAAACAAACCGGAATAAATACTTTATTATCACTAATTGCCGAAACCGCCTTGATTAAACTGTGATCAAACTTTCTTAATCTTTCAGGCAGTTGCAGCAGGATCTTATTGTATTTCTCGCCCTTAGCTGCGAAATAATCCCGTATATTCAGAATAATAAGGGCTATGCCGATGCATACCAGGATAATTTTCGATACCGTCTGGAACCAATTTATATTTACTTTCAAAAACAACTGGTAGAACAGTGTTCCCAATAATACGAATGCCAGGAACTTTCCTATAATAAAAGACATTCCGGCGGGAAACAGTTTGATATTTTCATTTGCGACCAATACAGACAAAAAGAAGATGAGCATGGAAAGGGAACATGGGTTTATCCCGTTCAGCAACCCGGTAAGAAAAACACTTAAAAAGTTTAAAACGCCGGTATCTGATACCTGGCTTTCACTCATCAGTATTTTAACGGTTCCAATACCCTGACCGTTCAGAATGGCTGTTTTCAGATTGGATTGAATACTTTCGGATCCTGAAAACCAGGTGTTTCCCAGAAAAACAATCGGAACCTGCTGGTCCTCAGTCGGGACATTTAAATATTCAAATCGTGCTTTTAATTGGGCAAGGTTTTCCTCTTCGCCTGCGTTAAGCTTTACGATTTTTATATTTGAGTAAATAATCCTGCCGCGATGTTCCAGTTTGATTACACTTGGCAGTTCAGCCAGCGCCTTTTCCGCTTTGCTGCAGTCTTCACACGATGGAAGGAAGAAGTATATCAATTCCGTATCGTCGGTTTTATTATATGTAACTATGTATTTTTTCTGTTCAGCGTCTGCCTGTTCGGATATTCCAGGAACGTTAATATCATCTTTTTGCCGGTTCAGCAGTATTTCTTCATCCACAACGGATTTTAAACTTTTTTTAATATCATCAATTCCCGACAAATATGTATCTCCTACAAACAAAATAGGCATAAATATTTCATTTTCCGGAACATTATATATTTTACAATACTGGTCCAGGGTTTCCATTTCATTTGTACGGATAGTGTTATGCATGTTATAGACTATCCTTGCTTTACCGCCGACATCCCCGATTAAAGTTTGAAATTCCTCGATTAACTTTGCTTCTTCGTTGCACGAAGCGCACGCGTTAGAATAGAAACAGTCTATCACGATAACAGTTTCCGTTTCTTCAGCGGCAAGAGCGAGCCTCCCGTTAAGCACAAATATACCTATGATTAAAAGCACAATAGTTTTTGTAATTGTTTTAGATGTTTTCATACATGATGACCCCATATGAAACTAATAGATTCTATAACCAGTTGCTATATTTTTAAATAAAAATAAGGTTTTGTTATGTTTGGCATATTAATTTTGTATTGATTAAGATAACCTTAATGGTATTAACAACATTCTACACCATTTTTTTATATTTATAAACCCATAAAATAAAAAAGTATGGAAGAACCTTGTAACGGTGTGAAGATTTTGCTTGCGCAAAATCCTATGTTGTTATAAAATGTTTTTTGTTCAAAAAAAAGACTTAAAATTTATGCGTATGGCGAACGGAGGGTTCTTTTGAAATTAACTGATTTAACGGCATCAATGGCTGCGGAAAAAATAAAAAAAAGGGAAATAAGCGTTATAGAACTGACAAAGGCTTATCTTGAAAGGATAGATGAGCTCAACGGCACAATCGGCGCGTATATTACCGTATGCGCTGAACAAGCCCTGCGACAGGCCGAATCGGTGCAGAAAAAACTGGACAGCGGAGAGGATATCCTTCCGCTGGCGGGCATACCGGCCGGGCTTAAGGATAATATCTGTACGAAGGACGTAAAAACCACTTGCGCTTCTAAAATGCTGGATAATTTTCTTCCCCCGTATGACGCGACCGTTACGAAAAAGTTATCCGAAAGCGATGTAATAGTTCTCGGAAAGCTTAATATGGATGAATTTGCAATGGGCAGTTCGAATGAAAACTCCTGGTATATGCCGGTAAAAAACCCGTTGGATCATGAACGGGTACCGGGAGGCTCAAGCGGCGGCGCTGCTGCTGCCGTTGCGTCACATATGTCATGCTTTGCGCTTGGCTCCGATACCGGCGGGTCAATACGGCAGCCGGCATCATTTTGCGGTGTTGTTGGTTTAAAACCAACATACGGCGCGGTTTCAAGGTTCGGGCTTATTGCCTTTGCTTCGTCTTTGGATCAAATCGGACCAATCACGAAGGACGTTGTGGACTGTGCCATGGTTATGAATATTATTGCCGGACATGATCCATTGGACTCAACTTCAGTTGATATTAATTATCCTGATTATACAACTTTTTTAAATAACGATGTAAAGGGCTTAAGAATCGGGCTGCCTAAAGAGTATTTCGGCAGCGGCCTTCATGAAGAAGTAAAGGAAAAAATTCTTGATGCCGTAAAGGCATATGAATCATACGGCGCGATAATAGAAGAGGTTTCGCTTCCGTTTACCGAATATGCGATACCAGCGTATTATATCATTTCATCTGCGGAAGCCAGCTCGAACCTTGCCCGCTATGACGGAATCAAATATGGATACAGGGCTAAAGAATACTCCGATATTATAGATTTATACAAAAAAACCAGGAGCGAAGGTTTCGGAACGGAAGTCAAGAGAAGGATTATGCTTGGAACCTACGCTTTAAGTTCGGGTTATTACGACGCATATTATAAAAAGGCGCTTAAAGTCAGAAGGCTTATCTTTGAGGATTTCCAGAAAGCCTATCAGAAGGTCGATGTGATTTTAGGCCCGACTTCGCCGGCTACAGCGTTCAAACTTGGTGAGAAAACCGCGAATCCTCTTGAAATGTATCTGGGCGATATATATACCGTTTCGGTTAATATTGCAGGCCTATGCGCGATATCTTTGTCCTGCGGGTTTGACAGCAAAGGTCTTCCTATAGGCATGCAGTTAATCGGCAAGCCTTTCGACGAAGGAACCCTGATAAGGGCGGCATACACCTATGAGAGCAATACCGGCAAAAGCGGGGTGACGAACTGTGGAATATGAGGTTGTAATCGGTTTGGAAATACACGCGGAGCTTGACACGCGTTCAAAAATATACTGCGGATGTACGACCGAGTTCGGAGGCGAGCCAAATACCCATTGCTGCCCAATTTGCACGGGAATGCCCGGCGTTTTGCCCGTGCTGAACAAAACAGTCGTAGAGTACGCGGTTAGGGCCGGGCTTGCTGCAAATTGCGCTATTTCATCGTTCAGCAAGCAGGATCGGAAAAATTATTTCTACCCGGACTTGCCGAAAGCTTATCAGACATCGCAGTATGATCTGCCATTATGCAAAAACGGATATCTTGAAATAGAGGTTGACGGCAGCGTTAAAAAAATAGGCATTACGAGAATTCATATCGAAGAAGATGCGGGTAAGCTTATCCATGACGAATCAGGCAAAGTGTCTTATGTAGATTACAACCGCTGCGGAGTTCCGCTTATAGAAATAGTTACCGAGCCCGATATGCGCTCGTCTGCCGAGGTAAAGGCATTTTTTGAAAAGTTGAAATCAATATTAGAGTATACATCGGTGTCGGACTGTAAAATGCAGGAGGGATCGCTGCGTGCCGATGTTAATCTTTCGGTCAGGCCAAAAGGCCAAAAAGAATTTGGTACCCGGACTGAGATAAAGAACCTTAACTCTGTTCGCGCTATTGTCCGGGCGGTTGATGGAGAGGCCAGGCGCCAGATATCCGTGCTTGAGCGGAACGGTGTTATTGTTCAGGAAACAAGGCGCTGGGACGACGAAAAAGGGGAAAGCTATTCGATGCGGGACAAGGAAGAAGCCCACGATTACAGGTATTTTCCCGAACCTGACTTAACCCCTGTAGTTGTTGATGAAGCTTGGCTTGATAAAATACGCAGTTCAATTCCTGAACTTCCCGATGAAAGGAGAAAACGCTTCATCGCCGAATACGGGATACCCGCGTACGATGCTGCATTTATTACCGGCTCGAAACCTTTGGCCGATTTCTTTGAGGCGGCTGCAAAGGAAAGCAAAAATGCAAAGGCTATAAGCAACTGGATTATGGGCGATGTAATGAAGAAATTGAATGATACGGGACTCGAACCTTTGGATATGCCTATTAAGCCCGAAAGCCTTTCGAGGCTTGTATCGTTGATTGATGAAAACGTGATAAGCGGCAAGATAGCGAAACAGGTATTTGAGATAATGTGGGATACGGGTGAAGACCCGGCTGATATTGTGGAAAAGGAAGGATTAAAGGTGGTAACGGATACCGAAGAAATACGCAGCATAGTTATCCAGGTTATTTCAGCAAACCCCAAATCGGTTGAAGACTACAAATCAGGCAAAACAAAGGCGATAGGTTTTCTTGTCGGGCAGATTATGCGGGAAACGAAAGGGAAAGCGGATCCGCAGGCAGTGAACCGACTGCTTAAGGAAGAACTCGATAAACTGTAATTATGTTGACCGCAATTTAAATCTGTCGATCAGTATTGGCCTTTATTTCTGAGCCATTGCACAATAACGGAAACAAGAGCTTCATTTTGCTTGCGCAATTCCTTTTGTTGTTAAAAGAACCTTGCGCTTCGCGCAAGAACCTTGTAACGGTGTGATGGTTTTGCTTGCGCAAAACCTTTCGTTGTTATATTATAAATTGTGAACGAAAAAGGCAATTTGCCGTGGTTTCGGCTACATACCCCATATATAAGGAGGAAGTGCAATGGCAATAACAAAAGAAGATATTGAGCGTCTGGCGGATCTTGCGCGTTTAAACCTGACTCCGGAGGAAATCGAAAAGTTAACCGGAGATATGGAAACGATAATTAATTATTCGATGAATAAATTAAATGAACTGAATACGGATGATGTGCTGCCTATGGAACATGTATTACCGATCAGCAATGTATTCAGAGAAGATATATGTGAAAAGTCTTTTGACAGGGAAGAAATATTAAAAAACGCTCCCGAGAAAGCGGAGGGCTGTTTTTTGGTGCCCAAAGTGGTTGAATAAAATCGTTCGATTTATATACCCCGGACAAACCGATTGGAGGGATTTTTTTGGAACTTACAAAATTAACCGCCTGCAAGGCTGCGGATAAAATAAGAAAGAAAGAATTCAGCGTCCCGGAATTAACGCAGGCATATCTTGACAGAATCGGGGAACTTAATGAAAAAATCGGGGCATACATTACCGTTTGCAAACAGGATGCCGGAAAGCAGGCGGATAATATTCAAAAAAAGATTGACAATAACGGGGAATTGCCTCTTTTAGCCGGCATTCCCGCGGGAATCAGCGATAATATATGCACGTCGGGAGTATTGACAAGCTGCGGTTCGAGAATGCTAAGCAATTTTGTTCCCCCATATGACGCGACAGCGGTTAAGAAGCTTTCGCAGAACGGTGCAGTTATGTTGGGAAAGCTGAATATGGATGAATTTGCTATGGGAAGTTCAAACGAAACATCCTGGTATGGGCAGGTTAAAAATCCATTGGATTATGGGCGTGTTCCGGGCGGATCAAGCGGAGGCGCCGCGGCCGCAGTTGCTTCGCAAATGGCATGTTTCGCGCTCGGTTCGGATACTGGCGGCTCTGTTCGCCTGGCATCATCTTTTTGCGGTGTTGTCGGTTTAAAACCAACTTATGGAGCAGTTTCAAGATATGGCCTCGTTGCATTTGCGTCCTCTATGGATCAGATAGCGCCTGTTACACGCGATGTTGCTGACTGCGCAGCGGTTATGAATTCTATTGCGGGGCACGATCCTCTTGATTCAACGTCGCGGGATTACGGGCATGAAGACTATACATTATCTTTAAAAAGCGATGTAAAGGGTTTGAAAATTGGTTTGCCGAAGGAGTATTTCAGCGGCGGCATACAGAAAGAAGTAAAGGAAAAAGTCTTAGATGCCGCGAAGGTTTTTGAGTCACTCGGAGCTGAAATAGAGGAAATTTCACTGCCGCTGCTTGAGTACGCTTTGCCGGCATATTACATTATATCGTCGGCGGAAGCAAGCTCAAATCTTGCGCAGTACGACGGGATAAAATACGGGTACCGCACGCGGCAGTTTGAAGATCTGGTCGATCTGTACAAAAAAACAAGGGGCGAAGGGTTTGGAGAAGAGGTAAAGAGAAGGATTCTCGTAGGAACTTATGTGTTAGGCGCCGGTAATTATGACGCATGTTACAATAAAGCGTTAAAAGTCAAAAGAATGATTTTTGAAGAGTATCAGAATGCGTATCAAAAGGTGGAGGTTATTCTTGTGCCAACAGCGCCTTCCACCGCCTTCAAAATTGGCGAAAAAACCGCCGATCTCCTTGATATGTATTTAAATGACGTATATACTGTTCCGGTTAATCTTGCAGGCCTTTGTGCGATATCAGTTCCGTGCGGGTTTGACAGCAGCGGCCTTCCGGTGGGAATGCAGCTTATAGGCAAGCCTTACGACGAAGGAACGATATTAAGAGCGGCTTTCACTTATGAAAAGTATACCGGGGGAAATGGAGGAATCGACTGTGGAATATGAAGTTGTAGTCGGTCTGGAGATACACGCCGAGCTTGCTACAAAATCAAAAATATACTGCGGATGTACGACCGAATTCGGGGGAGAACCAAATACGCACTGCTGTCCCGGATGTATAGGGATGCCCGGGACATTGCCGGTTCTTAACAAAGCTGTTGTTGATTACGCTATAAAAGCAGGTCTGGCTACGAACTGCGAAATATCCAGTTTCAGCCGTCAGGACAGGAAGCATTATTTCTATCCGGATTTAGCGAAAGCATATCAGATATCACAGTGCGATTATCCTTTATGCAGGAATGGATACCTTGATATTGAGGTAGACGGTGAAAAAAAGAGGATAGGAATTACGAGAATTCACATCGAAGAGGATGCCGGAAAACTGATCCATGACGAATCCGGGAATGGAACTTATGTTGATTACAACAGAAGCGGCGTTCCTCTTATTGAGATAGTAACCGAACCAGATATGCGCTCATCTGCCGAAGTGAAGGCTTTTTTTGAGAAATTGAAGGCAATACTGGAATATACGGCTGTTTCGGACTGCAAGATGCAGGAAGGATCGCTGCGCGCGGACATTAATCTTTCCGTAAGACCGAAAGGTCAGAAAGAGTTTGGAGTCCGTACCGAAATGAAAAACCTTAACTCTATCAGGGCTATTGTCCGGGCCGTGGAATTTGAAGCCAAAAGGCAGATTCTTGAGCTTGAGTATGGTGGTGTAATTGAAAGGGAAACAAGGCGCTGGGACGACGTGAAAGGCGAAAGTTACTCGATGAGAACAAAGGAAGACGCTACCGATTATCGCTATATGCCTGACCCTGATTTATATCCGATTTATGTCGATCAAGCATGGATTGAGCAAATAAGAGCTACAATCCCTGAACTTCCGGATGACAGAAAAAAACGGTTTATTAGCGAATTCGGCATACCTGAATACGATGCGTCGATAATTACCGCTTCAAAAACTCTTGCGGATTTTTTTGAAGCGGCGGCTAAGGATAGCAAAAATGCAAAAGCCATCAGCAATTGGGTAATGGGTGACCTAATGAAGAAACTGAACGATACAGGGCTGGAACCGTCGGATATACCGTTTACGCCCGGGAATCTTACTAAACTGGTATCGTTGATTGATGAAAATGTGATAAGCGGAAAAATAGCGAAACAGGTATTTGACATTATGTGGGATACGGGAGAAGACCCGGCTGACATCGTAGAAAAGAAAGGATTAAAGGTGGTAACGGATACCGAAGCGATACGCAGCGTCATTATCAAGGTTATTACGGCAAATCCTAAATCGGTTGAAGATTACAAGTCGGGCAAAACAAAGGCAATGGGTTTTCTTATCGGCCAGGTTATGCGCGAAACGAAAGGGAAAGCGGATCCTCAGGCGGTGAACCGGCTGCTTAAAGAGGAATTGGATAAAATATGAATTTAAAAACGCGTTAAGTTCAACTGTTTGTTTCGCTGTAATGCGTAATAGTATTACGGCCCTTTTTTTTCGATAATTGCAAAGCTTTTTCGGAAGCGTTTATTAACTCCTTTGCATTTGACGCATCATGCGGAAACGAAGCAATTCCGAGAGATATTGTATAATGAGGGCTCGTTGTTTTTTCAACGGTTTTTCTGAAGCGTTCCGCAGCGAGGTAAGCCTTAACGGGATCAGCTCCGGGTAGGAGAATAAGAAATTTGTCCGCTATATGCCGGCCAACCTTGTCACCGCTGCGCAGGGTGCTTCCGGCTAAATTTACGAGATTTCTCAGGCATTTGTCCCCGATTATTCGGCCGTGGACATTATTTATTACCTTAAAATTGTCTATATCAAACATTAAAACGGAAAACTCGCCGTTCGGGTTCCTTTCAATCATATTTGCAATCATGTCTTTCATAGCCCTTTTAGTATACGCGCCTGACAGCTCATCGGTTTTTTCCATTTCGGCAAGTCTTTGTCTTTCTTGTTCAATCTGTTCTACACGTCTTTCCACTTCACGCTGAACGGATTGGTTTATTTTTTCCAGTTGAGCGGTTTTCAATGAGTGTGATTCTTCGAGTTTATATACTGTTGAGCGGTAGAAGAAAACCGAGAATGTAATGTAGCCGGCAGCTTTAGCGAACAGCGATATTATTGATGCCGTATCCGATGACGTAAGGCGGGGAAGCAGCAATGACGCACAAACAAGCATTATCCCCCAGTACAACGCAAAAGACGAATACTGTTTTATAAGGATATTGGTTACAATAAAAATAATAGCCGTACATATGTATAATGAAATAATAATATCAAAAACAAAGGAACGGTACAGCGAAACGAAATTAAGGCTCAGTATTATCATTACAATCGGCAGAGAATATAAAATGAACATCAATATATTTATCGGGTCACTGTTCTTTTTGGCAGCAATAACGAGGATTATTGAAGTAATAAGCAAAAATTCGGCAAAGAAAAGGTATGAACGGGAGTGTTCATTGTTTATCGATAAAAATGAAAGAAAACACAAAACCAACGGAGCGAAAAAGGCGGCTCCAAAGTGTTTCGCTAAAGGCATGTCATATTTTATTGATAGCGAAGACAGATATATGTATGATGAGAACACAATCACAATAAACAGGTGAATCTGGTTTTCCAAACCAAGGTAAAACATACCAATATCCTCCCGCATTAGTCTGCTGATTATATTATCGGAAAATAAAAACAAAATGACAACAGGTGAAGCTAATTTTCATGTCAACTGACCGCCGTTGAATTTCAATATTATTCCCGCGGGTCCTGTCTCGGGTGTTTCGTTTCCTAGGTCGACAAAGCACGTACCGACAACACGCATCAGATCATGATTTACGTTTGCGGAGAGGTCTCCATATCCCGGGCTGCTCATTTACCCGCTCCGAATTTACCTATACGAAGCGGGGCGTTGGAGCATATCGCCCGTCGTCACCGAAAACACCCGAGCCACCCGCTGGTTATATGTCATTATTCCCGCGGGTCTTGTCTCAGGTGTTTCGTTTCCTAGGACGGCATTCCCGGCTGTCCTTGGCTTCGCCTGGTTTAAAATCTTAAGATTTTCATAAATTCATGGTATAATAACCTCACCCGTTACCGAAATCAAAAATTTCGAACGGGTACCCGAGGTCATGAATTTATTCATCTGGTGCCAGGCTGAATAAATTCATGATATAATATGGTTATTCATGGCAGGCGGAAAACTTATTAGCATAACCATCACGCATATTTTATGTATTACTGTCGGCCTGTTGGGGGATTATTAGTCTGGAGGGAAGATGTTTTTAAAGGCATAAAAAGAAAGGATGATAAAATTGGCGGCAAAATTGGAATCCGTTTCGGCGGCAAAAGTTTATGAAAAAAACGGTATCTCATTTTTCCATATTAAGTCCGAAAAATTTAAAACCGTCAGAATTGATGTTTTTTTTATTGAACCGCTTAACAAAGAAAAAGCCTCAAGCAATGCCATTATTCCATTCGTGCTGAAAAGGGGAAGCGAAAGTTACCCTGATCAACAGAAGCTTGCGATGCGGCTTGAGGAGCTCTATGGTGCCGGATTAAGCGCTAACGTTATGAAAAAGGGGGAAAACCAGATAATCCACTTTAATGCCGATTTTGTTTCGGATCAGTATACAGCGGGGAAAACAAAGCTTTTTGACGAAATAGGAAACCTTGTTATCGAAATAATAACAAAACCGGCTCTTGAAAACGGATCATTTAACAGTAATTATTTTGAACAGGAAAAGGGAAACCTTATTCAGAGAATAAAGAGCCGTGTAAACGATAAAGTACATTATTCATTGCTTCGCTGTATGGAAGAAATGTGCAAAGATGAACTTTTTGCCGTTTATGAAGACGGTGATGAGGAAAGCGCGAAAGCATTGACGCGTGAAAAAGTTTACGAAGATTACGCGGCACTTCTGCGTGAAAGCCCGGTATATGTTTATATCTCCGGTATTGTGAGCGATAGTGAAATAAAAACGTTTGTCGATAAATTTGACTCGATTAGAAGGAATAATATCAAAAGTATTGTTGTCCCGAACGTAAAAAAAGATATACCGGAAGTCAGGAGAATTGAAGAGCCGATGGATATAAGCCAGGGAAAGCTTTGTTTAGGCTTTAGAACGCAAACCGAAGCAAACAGCCCCGATTATTACCCTCTTGCGATATATAACGGAATTCTCGGCGGAGGAGTTCAATCGAAGCTGTTTCAAAATGTGAGGGAAAAGGAAAGCATGGCGTATTTCGCGTTTTCCAGGCTTGAAAAATTCAAAGGATTGATGGTTGTATGCAGCGGAATAGATATTTCTAACAGAGAAAAAGCGGAAAAAGTTATCGCGGAGCAGTTAACGGCTATTAGAAACGGGGATATTTCCGATTTTGAAATGGATGCTACGAAAAAGACCTTCGAAACGGGGATAAAATCGATGCAGGACAGCCAGGGAGCGATGGTCGACTTTTTCCTGAGCCAGCATATTTCCAATATAAATGAAAATATTGATACGTTTCTCGAGAGACTTCTTGAAGTCAGTAAACAGGATGTTGTTAGAATATCCGAAAGAATTACGCCGGATACGGTATATTTCCTTACATCACTATCGGAAGAAAACTCGTAGATTGAGGTGAAAATTATGAAAGTAAAAGATTTTGAACGCATACAGGAAAGAATCTACCGCTATGATCATCCAAGCGGTTTAAAAGCATTTGTAATTCCAAAAAAGGGATATAATAAAAAATACGCGACATTCGCGACATATTACGGTTCGGTTAACAACACATTCATTATTCCGGGCCAAAAAAACGAAACCCATGTTCCTGACGGAATAGCTCATTTCCTTGAGCATAAACTTTTTGAGCAGGAAGATGGAAGCGTAATGGATAAATTTTCGAAACTTGGCTCGGAGCCGAATGCGTATACAAGTTTTACCCAAACAGTATACCTGTTTTCCTGTACCGATTATTTTGAAGAGAACTTCCGCCTGCTTGTAGATTATGTTCAGCACCCGTATCTTACCGACGAGAGTGTTGAAAAGGAAAAGGGAATTATCGGGCAGGAGATCAAAATGTATGAAGACAATGCCGATTGGCGTGTGTTCTTTAATCTTTTGGATGCTCTTTATGTTAATCATCCCGTAAAAATTGATATCGCCGGCACGGTAGACAGCATTTCAAAAATTACGAAAGAGACGCTGCTTTTGTGCTACAATACTTTTTACCATCCATCCAACATGATCATTCTTGTAGTGGGTGATGTTGAACCCCAGTCGGTGTTTAAAATGGTCGAAAACGGAATCAGGCATAAAGAAAATCCGGGCAAAATAGAAAGTATATTTCCGGATGAGCCGAAGCACCACAATAAACGGGTTGTGGAAAAAAAGCTTGCCGTTGCGATGCCCCAGTTTCAGATGGGAATTAAGGACAACTCAAACGTATTCGGGTACGATCTGTTAAAAAGAAAGGTTGCAATCGAAATCATTCTTTCAATGCTGATGGGAAGAAGCTCTAAATTGTATAACGAATTATATGATGAAGGCCTGATTAACCAGACATTCGGAAGCGAAGTAATGCTTGAGGGTTTGTACGGTTTTTCCGCTTGGGGAGGGCAGTCCAACGAGCCTATTAAAGTATACGAGAGAATAAACGAGATGCTTGAAAAAACAAAAAAAGATGGGCTCGACAAAGAAAGTTTTGCAAGAATAAAAAACGCCCATGAAGGAAGGTTTATACGAAGCCTTAATTCTCCCGAAAATATCTCGCATAGTTTCATTCCGCTTCATTTTAAAGGCGCGGATTATTTCGATCACGCAAAAGTATATGAAGAGCTTACTTTTTCAGATACTGAAGAAATATTTTACAGCCACTTTGAGCTTGAACCGGCTTTATCCGTCATTTGGCCCGTTAAGTGATAAACACTGTTTAAGTCCTATGGGCGGTTGAAAACATGCCGGTGCAATGGTAAAATACCTGAAAAGAAAGTAAAAAAAGGGTAAATTACAAGGAATGTGAGGGAGAAATATGAATGATTACTGGATTCAGTTTCCGAAATTGGGTCTTCGTTTTGAAATAAACCCGGAGATATTTTCAATAGATACGTTTTTCGGAACGTTTACCGTCTATTGGTATGGTCTTATTACCGCATTGGCATTTCTGGTCATAGTTATCGGTATATTGAAAGACTGCAGCAAATATGGCATTGACCGCGATCATATGATTGACTTGATACTTATTACAACACCAATAGGCATAATAGGAGCGAGATTGTATTACGTTATTGTGAACTGGAAACAATACAGCCAAAATCCTGTCGAAATATTTAAGATATGGCATGGAGGGCTTGCAATATACGGCGGGATTATATTCGGAATAATTACTATTTATCTATTCTGCCGCATAAAGAAAATCAGCACTTTGAAAATACTTGATCACATCGTTGTTTACCTTGTTCTTGGACAAGTGATCGGCAGGTGGGGCAACTTCGTCAACCAGGAACTTTTCGGCCCGAATACGGATCTGCCGTGGGGAATGACCGGTAACATTATTCAGAGAACAATAAAAAATGAAGATCCGGTTCATCCTCTTTTCCTGTATGAATCGTTATGGAACCTGGCGGCGTTTTTCATTCTCCTGTGGTTTAGAAAAAGGAAAAAGTTGGATGGTGAAGTCTTCTCGTTATATATGATATTATATGGAGGAGCTAGGTTTTTAATAGACAGGCTTCGTTTAGATATGAGAATAGGCGATGTTAATATAAACCTACTTCTCGGCCTTATCTTTGTTATAGCTTTTACCGCGGTGTTTATTCTGAGGCGGATACGTATCAAACCTTCGGAACCCGAGGATACCGAATACGAGCCGAGCAGGTACAGGGAAATACTTGATGCCGTAGACGAAAAAGAATCATCCGCTGACGCCGGAGATGTAAACGGCGGAGACAGCACAGAAACTGAAGATAATGCGAAGAGCGAAGATGACGTGGAACCAGGCGATGAAGCAAAAAGCGGAGATAACATAAAAAACGAAGACGATGCGGCGGCTGAAGAAGACTAAAACGGGAGGGATTATCGATAATTCATGCTGCATGTGGAAAAAAGCCAGGGTCTGAATAAGGTAAAACATTACGATTGGCTGCTGTTGTTAATTGTGATAGCTTTAAACGCTTTCGGAATGATTATTATGTGGAGCGTTTCGAAGCAATTGAACAACCCCAGCCTTTTAATCAAGCAAGGGGCAGGTGTATGCATAGGCTTTGTCTGCATGATAATATTAAGCCTGGTTGACTATAAGGATCTGCGGATATTAGGGTTTATTGCTTATGGTTTTTCAACGTTTCTTCTAATTCTTGTGCTATTTATAGGGTACGGGGCTGAAGAAACGGGTTCCCAGGCATGGCTCGATCTCGGCCCCATTTCTTATCAGCCTTCGGAGCTTGGCAAAATTACTTTTGTAATGATATCCGCGCTGTATCTTGAACATATTGTAATGAAAACAGGAAAATATAATTACCCGAAGTTAATGTTTTTCGCGGCTTTGCCGGTTATTCTCGTGTTTTTGCAGCCGGATTACGGGACATGCCTGGTTTATGCGTTTATATTTTTGTGCATGGTATTTTTTGCCGGATTGCCGTACAAATATATTCTTATTGGTTCGGGAACGGCGATTATCAGCCTTCCGCTTATCTACTATACAGGCATCTATCAACTTTTTCCCAGTCATATTCAAGACCGTTTTTATAGTTTCTTCAATAAAGAAGCCGATCCTCTCGGTAAGAACTATCAGGTAAGGCTGTCAATACAGTATGCCGGCTCGGGGCAGTTATGGGGAAGGGGTCTGGGCAACGGTTGGGCTGCCGAAACCGTTCCGTTTGCTCATACGGACTTTATTTTCTCTGTTGTTGCTGAAGAACTGGGTTTTTTTGGCGCTGCCGTGCTAATAATTCTTTTTCTTGCCTTTTTTGCGCGCTGCATATACATTGCATGGTTTTCCCGTGAGAGGTATGGCGCTCTCATGGTCATGGGTTATACCGCGATGATTTTTGCGCACTTTTTTGAGAACATAGGAATGTCGATAGGCCTTATGCCTGTAACGGGTATTCCGCTTCCGTTTATAAGTTACGGGCCAAGTTCGGTCATAACTAATTTTATGGCGATAGGAGTTATTCTCAGTATTTCATTAAGAAAGCAAAGGCCTATGTTTGAATATTGACACTGTTTTTCGATCAGCCTAGCCTCTCTTTAAACTTTTTTATAAGTTCCGGGAGTATCTCCCGAACATCTCCGACAATCCCGAAAGTTGCTATTTTGAAAATAGGCGCGTCGGGATCTTTATTTATCGCTATTATAATATCCGAAGACGACATGCCGGCAAGATGCTGGACCGCTCCGGAGATTCCGCATGCGAAATAAACCTTTGGCCCGACGGTTTTTCCTGTCTGCCCTACCTGATGGCTGTAATCAACCCAGCCTGCGTCAACAATTGCGCGGGAAGCTCCCGCAGCGCCTCCAAGCACACGCGCAAGCTCTTCAACCAAAGCGTAATTTTTTGCTTCTCCCAAACCTCTCCCGCCGGATACTATAATATCGGCTTCGGTCAGGCTGACGGTTTCACAAACGGTTTGAACTGCGTCAAGCACTTTTGTTTTTAAATCCGTTGGTATAATTACATCAGGATGTATTATTTCACCGATCCGCGAATAATCGGGTTCAAGCGGTTTCATTACTTTTGGCCTGACAGTCGCCATCTGGGGCCTGTGGTTTGGGCATATTATCGTTGCCATAAGATTGCCGCCGAACGCGGGACGCGTTTGTAGCAGGAGCCTTTTCTCCGGATCAATCGCGAGACCGGTGCAGTCTGCCGTTAACCCGGTATTCAGACGGGACGCCACCCTGGGTGCCAGTGAACGTCCATATGTCGTTGCGCCTATTAAAACAATTTCAGGCTTATATTTTTCTATGAGCTGCACGAATATGTCCGTATACGATTCGTCGTTGTAATATTCAACAGACTGATTATCTACATAGTAAATATTATCGGCACCGAAAGCTATAAGTTTATTAGCCTCGTCCTGCAGATTGCTGCCGATTAAAACGGCGGACAGGGGAATCGACAGTGTATCGGCGAGTTTGCGTCCTTCTCCGAGAAGTTCAAACGCTACCTGGGAAACGGCGCAGTGCTTTTGTTCCGCGAATACCCATACGCCGTTATATTTCGATATGTCAGCAGTCTCTTGCGTTTTATCGCTCTCGATCCGTATCGCGTCAAATTTACATGACGGGACACAGGCCCCGCATAAAGTACAATTATCATTGATTACAGCCTTTTTATCTTTCATTTCAATTGCGCCGAACATGCATTCCTTTATACAAAGCCTGCATCCGACACATTTTTCGATTATTATTTCAATTCCGGTCATATAAATAAGCTCCTTTAATGGCTATAGTAATCATTTACATTTTACAAACTGCATTGACAGTAATTTGTCCGCGAGTTTTTCCGCCTGCTCACAGGCTGTGCCTTCAATCATTTCGGCTTTTATCTCATGCACCGGCGTAAACGTTTTTATTACTCGCGTGGGAGATCCGTTCAAACCGCAAAGACTTATATCGGCTCCAATGTCTTCCGCATTTAAAATCTTAACCTCGTATTTTTTGGCCTTCAGCTTTCCCTTTATAGAAGGATAGCGCGGCTCATTTATCTCCTTTACAACGGTTATCACGGCGGGAAGAGGCATTTCGACAACCTCGTATCCGTCATCGGTCATTCGCTGGCATCGTATATAGCCTTCTTTTATTTCTTCGATTTTCCGCACATTTGTAGTATGCGGAACGCCGAGCTTTTCGGCAAGGCTTGGCCCAACCTGTGCGGTATCGCCGTCGGTAGCCTGTTTCCCGCAGATGATCAGATCGTAGTCACCTAATTTTTTTATTCCCATTGAAAGAGTATAGGATGTGGCCAGAGTATCGGCGCCCGCGAAAGCCTTGTCGGTTAACAGGACTGCTTCGTCAACGCCGACAGCGATTGTTTCACGTAGAAGTTCCGCGGTTTTTGGTATTCCCATGCTTATTACCGTAACACTGCCGCCGACATTTTCTTTTACCCTGACACCCTCTTCAATCGCGTATTCGTCGAAAGGATTGATAATAGCTTCAGCTTCATCGCGAATTATCGTATTTGTTTCTTTGTTTATCTTTACTTCGCTTGTTCCTGGAACCTGCTTAACGCAGACAACAATATTCATTAATTCCTCACTCCCGGGTAGATTCCTTTATCAACTCAAGGGCAATGACGTTGCGCTGTATCTGGTTTGTCCCTTCATATATCTGGGTAATTTTCGCATCCCGCATCATCTTTTCAACAGGGTATTCCTTCATATACCCATAGCCGCCCATAATCTGAACCGCGTCGGTTGTTACCTTCATTGCCGTATCTGAAGCGAAAACCTTTGCCATTGCGGCTTCTTTCGATATGTTTTTCGTTCCGCTGTCAATGTGCCTGCATGTTTGATATACAAGGCACCTGGCAGCTTCTATCTGGATAGCCATATCGGCGAGCATATGCTGTACTGCCTGAAATGAAGATATTGGCTGGCCGAATTGTTCGCGTTCTTTCGCGTATTTCAACGCGGAATTGAAAGCGCCCGTTGCTATGCCAAGAGCCTGGGCTGCGACGCCGGGCCGGGTCCTGTCAAGGGTTTTCATAGCAACAATAAACCCCATGCCTTCTCTTGCCAAAAGGTTCTCCTTCGGGATTCTGCAATTTTCAAATATAAGTTCGCATGTTGCCGAAGCCCTTATGCCCATTTTATCTTCTTTCTTCCCGAATGAAAGACCGGGAGTGCCTTTCTCGACTATAAAAGCCGAAAAACCTCTCGCGCCTTTTTCACGATTTGTACATGCGATAACGGTGTATATATCGGCTTCTCCGCCGTTTGTAATCCATTGTTTCGTTCCGTTTAGAACATAATAATCACCGTCGGCGACAGCGGTTGTTCTTATACCGGCGGCGTCACTGCCCGCGTCCGCCTCTGTAAGGGCAAATGCGGCAAGTTTTTTGCCCGCCGCTATATCGGGAAGGTATTTATTCTTTTGTTCCTCGGTGCCGAACAGTATTATCGGGAAAGTGCCGAGACCTGTACCGGCAAATGCGAGAGCTATACCGCCGCAGGCGCGGCTTAATTCTTCTACGACAAGTGCCATTTCGAACACGCCTCCGCCCAGTCCTCCGTATTTATCATCAATATATACGCCGCACAGGTCAGAATCGGCCAGGTATTTTATTATGTCACGGGGAAATTTTCCTTCGCGGTCGTATTCTATTGCCACGGGGGCGATTTTCTCGTCTGCAATACGTGCTGCAAGTTCTTTTATCATTTGCTGTTCTTCCGTCAGGAAATAATTCATTTTCAACACCTCTCGCCTAATATTATTTTATTAATACAATTCCAATCAAATTTCCGGTTATAAATTGTTTCCAAGTGCTCCATTTCTTCATTAATTATATCATTGTTTCCGCTCCGCCTGTTGTTGGACAGGCTGCCGTTTTTGGCGGCCAAACATACTACTGTCATTATTGAAAAATACATAAAATATTAGTCCGTTCAGCAGCACGACGTTTAGCACCAGGTAATAATTTCAGCTAATAATAAAGAGTATATAATAAAAAAAGAGCATATGCAATAACAAAAACAATAAAATAAGTGCTGTTTGTCCGAATAGCGGCAACTGCCAGGACACCAGTCACTGTCGGGAGCTATTGTGCAATACTTACAAA
>LFRV01000023.1 GCA_001512485.1 Clostridiales bacterium DTU069
AGTTCCGGACCGAAACCATTAGTTGACAACGTGCGGCTTTTTCATTATAATCATATCAATAATTATTGGATATCGAAAAGGCAAGGAAGGGGACGATTAGCCGGTTATGCCCAACAGGGATAAAACGCCGTGACTGAAAGCGTTTTTTGGAAGCGGGGCCGGTGAAAGAACACCCCGGAGCCTGCCGGATGAATGCCTTGATAAAGCTGTAGTCCGGCACGTGAAACCTGCGTTAACGGTAAGAGCGGAAGTTTATCTTCCATTAGGGTGGTACCGCGGGAAATGCCTCTCGTCCCTTTGTTGTGGACAGAGGTTTTTTTAGTTTGACGAAGATTATACGGAACGAAGAAGCGAATAATAGTTATTGGGGTGATATAAATGTTAATAAAAGCACCTAAAGGAACAAGGGATATTCTACCTGATGAGATACACAAATGGCATTACGTGGAAGAGAAGTTTAGTGAAATATGCAGCAGATTCGGGTTTCGGGAGATCCGTATACCGGTTTTCGAACATACTGAACTTTTCGAACGCGGAGTTGGTGATGCCACGGATATTGTTCAAAAAGAAATGTATACTTTTTCCGATAAGGGCGGAAGGAGTATTACATTAAGACCGGAAGGAACGGCAGGCGTCGCGAGGAGTTATATCGAAAACGGAATGGCTTCATGGCCGCAGCCGGTTAAGCTTTTTTACAATATTACGGCATACCGTTATGAAAATGTTCAAAAAGGCCGATATCGCGAATTCCACCAGTTGGGGGTCGAACTTTTCGGCTCTACAAAAGCCGATGCTGATGTTGAGGTGATATCTCTTTTGCATCTGTTCCTTGAATCGGTTGGAATTCGCGGTCTTTCTCTGAGCCTCAACAGCATAGGCTGTCCTTCATGCCGGGCCGAATATAACAGGAAACTGAAAGCTTTTGTTGAATCGAGGCTGAACCGGCTCTGTGAAGACTGCAATAACAGGTATCAAAGGAACCCTTTGAGGATTCTTGACTGCAAGGAACAGGGCTGCATAAATGAACTGCGGGATGTTCCTTATCTACTCGATTATATCTGCGGTGACTGCGCCGAACACTTTGAAAAGGTAAAGGAAAAACTTGCCGCGATGGGTATACCGTTTACCGTTGATAAAAAGATAGTCCGCGGTTTGGATTATTATAACCGTACTGTTTTTGAGTTTGTTTCGAAAAACATAGGTTCACAGGGAACCGTATGCGGCGGTGGAAGGTATGACGGCCTTATTGAGTCGGTCGGAGGCAGTCCGACGCCGGGCATAGGCTTTGCCCTTGGAATTGAAAGGCTGCTTATTGAAATGGACAGCCAGGGGATAGACGTGCCTTTGCCGCCTTCGCCGGATATATTTATCGGCGTTATCGGGGACAGGGCAGGCCTTTATGCCGAAAACCTCGCGCTGAAGCTTCGCACCGGCGGGATTATATGCCATAAGGACATAATGGAGCGGAGTGTTACGGCGCAGATGAAATACGCGAACAAGCTGAACGCGAGATTTGTTGTTATCATAGGCGATAACGAGGTTGAAAGCGGAAAGGTTGAACTGAAAGATATGAGTACCGGAGAAACAAGAATGATAAATATAGACACTCTGCAAGACAGGTTGAAAAAATTTAAGCAGGTAAATTCATAATAGTGAAGGAGAGGTATATATGGCAGAAAACATTACAGGAATGAAAAGAACCCATCGCTGTGCCGAGGTTACGGCGGAAGATGTCGGCAGGGAAATTGTCGTGATGGGCTGGGCGCATAAAAGAAGGGATCTCGGCGGTGTTATTTTTATCGATTTAAGAGACAGAAGCGGCGTTTTGCAGGTTGTTTTCAATATCGAAAAAGACAGCGCGCTGCACGCGAAAGCGGAACAAATCCGGAGCGAATATGTCCTTGCGATTAGAGGGGTTTTGGTGAACCGCTCCGAAGATACGATAAATCCCGCGATAGCAACCGGGGAATGGGAACTTGTCGCGAACGAACTCAGGATCTTAAGCAGAGCCGCGACACCTCCTCTGCTCATAGAAGAAGATATTGAAACAAATGAAGCTGTAAGGCTGAAATACAGGTTTCTTGATTTACGCCGGCCCGATATGCAAAAGAATTTAATGCTCCGTCACAGGATAACGAAAATAGCAAGAGACTATTTTGACGAACAGGGTTTTCTGGAAATAGAGACACCGATTCTTATGAAAAGCACACCGGAAGGGGCGAGGGACTATCTTGTACCCAGCCGTGTACACCCGGGCAAATTCTATGCACTGCCCCAGTCGCCTCAACTTTTCAAGCAAATCCTGATGGTTTCGGGTTTCGACCGGTACTTTCAGATTGCGAGATGTTTCAGGGATGAAGATCTGCGTTCCGACAGGCAGCCGGAATTTACGCAGATAGACCTTGAAATGTCATTTGTCGATGTTGATGATGTTATTGCAGTTAACGAGGGCTTTTTAAAGCGCGCATTTGATGAGGTACTGGGCATAAAGCTTGAAACACCGTTCACGCGCCTGACATACAGGGAAGCTATGGACAGGTTTGGCACCGACAAACCGGATACGCGTTTCAGTCTTGAGCTTGTGAATCTATCGGATATTGTCAGGAACTCAGGCTTTAAAGTATTTTCCGATGCGGTGTCAAAGGGCGGAAGTGTTAGGGCGATTAATGCGAAAGGCTGCGGCTATAAATTTTCGCGCAGGGAAATTGACGCGCTTGTTGAATTTGCAAAATCGTTCGGAGCAAAGGGTATGGCGTGGATCGCCGTCGAGAAGGACGGCTTGAAATCAGCTATTACCAAATTTATGAGCGAAGACGAGATTGGTCAGATTATAAAGCGCATGGATGCCGAACCGGGAGATCTTATCTGCTTTATAGCGGACATTGACGAAATAGTATTTGATACTTTAAGCCATTTACGTATGGAAATAGCGGCGAAACTGGATTTAATCGACGACAGCAAAATCAGCCTGCTCTGGGTAACCGAATTTCCGCTGCTCGAATATGATGACGAGGAAAATAGGTGGGTTGCGAAACACCATCCGTTTACTTCGCCAATGGATGAAGATATCGGGCTGCTGGATACGGATCCCGGAAAAGTCAGGGCAAAAGCTTATGATATTGTGCTCAATGGCGTGGAAATCGGCGGTGGGAGTATAAGGATACATGATCAGGAACTTCAGAAAAAAATGTTTTCGATAATAGGCCTTCCTGAAGAAGAAGCCCAAAAACGGTTCGGTTTTCTGATCGAGGCGTTTAAATACGGTACTCCTCCGCACGGTGGTTTGGCTTTTGGCCTTGACAGGCTTGTGATGTTAATGGCAAAAAGAAATTCGATCAGGGATGTAATCGCGTTTCCGAAAGTTCAAAACGCTTCGTGCCTGATGACCGGAGCGCCGGACAGTGTTGAGATAAAACAGCTGAGAGAGCTTCATATCCGCGTACTGGAGGCAGACTGATGATCAGAAACCCGGCCGCAAGGGAAATAATACGATGGCTGGCGCAAGTCGTGCCGGTCATCGTAATTACTGTTTTTGTGATAGCTTACATAGGTCAGTTTACGATCGTCAAAGGCGATTCGATGCTCCCTACTTTTAAAAACAACACCGTACTGGTTATTGAAAAACTGACCCGGAGGCTTGGAACACTGAAAAACGGGGATATAGTGGTAATAAGAATTCCTGAATACCTTGACGGCAAAAAAACATATGCGATAAAAAGAATTATCGCTACAGGTGGCCAGCACATTTTGATAGAAGACGGATATGTTCTTATAGACGGGATAAAGCTTGATGAAGATTACACGGGCGGAGTCGCGATGGGCCCGGTTTCAAGCCTTTATAACGATTTAACGGTTCCCGATGGCCATATTTATGTTTTGGGAGATAACCGTTCACCCGGTGAAAGCAAGGACAGCAGAACATTCGGCCCGGTTGCGATCAGCAGGGTTGAGGGCAGGGTTGTATTCCGGCTGTATCCGTTTAGTAAACTGGGCATTATTCATTAGCGGTTCCGTCGTTTCTAAAGGAACCTGATCGAAATATTTCAAAGCTTATATGAATACAGTATTATGCCAATTCGAGCAGACCGGTATACAACTGGTAATACCTGCCGTGTTGTTTTATAAGATCGTCATGGTCACCGCGCTCGACAATCGAACCGTTTTCAAGGACAATTATCGCGTTTGAATTACGTACGGTCGACAGCCGGTGCGCTATAACAAATACCGTTCTTCCTTCCATCAGCCTGTCCATGCCTTTTTCAATCAACGCCTCTGTCCGGGTGTCTATCGAACTAGTGGCTTCGTCAAGAATGAGAACCGGCGAATCGGCGACTGCCGCACGGGCGATTGCAATCAACTGCCTTTGGCCCTGGCTTAAATTCATGCCGTCCGCCGTGATAAGAGTATTGTAACCTTGCGGCAGATGTCTAATGAACGAATCGGCATTAGCCAGTTTAGCGGCCTCAATAACTTCTTCATCGGTTGCGTCGAGCCTTCCATATCGTATATTCTCCATTACCGTGCCGGTAAAAAGATGCGTATCCTGCAGCACCATCGACAGCGACCGGCGCAAATCCTTCTTTTTTATGTTGTTTATGGGTATGCCGTCATAAAGAATCGCTCCGTCTGGCACATCGTAAAAACGGTTTATCAAATTTGTCACCGTTGTTTTGCCGGCGCCCGTGGATCCCACGAACGCTATTTTCTGGCCCGGCTTTGCGTACAGCGTTATCCCGGACAGTACCGTCTTGTCTTTCTCATATCCGAAAACTACATTTGAAAACCTTATATCTCCTTTTACCTCTACATATTCTGCACTACCGTCATCTTTCGGGATTTTCCATGCCCAAATCCCGGTCCGTTCAGCGGATTCGCGTATTTCCCCTTTTTCATTTTTTTCCGCGTTTACGAGTGTTACAAAACCTTCGTCCGTTTCAGGTTCCTGATCAAGCATGTCGAATATGCGCTCGGCGCCTGCCAGAGCCATAAGTATTGAGTTAAACTGCTCGCTCATCATAGTGACAGGCTGGGCAAACGATCTTGTATACTGCAGGAAAGATGCAAGAGAACCTATGTCAAGCCCTGTCGTGATTGACATTACCGCGCCTGCAATCGCGGTAATTGAATAATGTATATATGAAAGATTTCCCATAATAGGCCTTAACATGCTCGCAAAAGTGTTGGCTTGCTTCGCGGCTTCGAACAATTCGTTGTTAAGATTGTCAAAGTCCGATTTTACCTTGTTTTCATGGCAGAAAACCTTAACGACTTTCTGCCCTTCGATAAGTTCTTCGATATATCCGTTAACCTTTCCGATAGCCATTTGCTGCTCTCTGAAATATCTACCGCTCTTTGAACCGAGTTTTTTAATTATAAAAATCATAATTACAAGCATTAATACGACAATTACTGTTAGGATAGGGCTTAATAGCAGCATTGCTGTAAAAACACCGCTTACCATAAGCATTGACTGAAAGATATGGACAAAACTCTGGGAGAGCATATTGCGCAGCGCATCGGTATCGTTTGTGTACCTGCTCATTAATTCGCCGTGCGTATGTGTGTCAAAAAAGCGAATCGGCAGTGTCTGCATATGTGAAAAAAGGTCGGTACGGATTCTGTATAAAGTGCCTGTTGTTACCGTAACCATAAGACGGTTGTATGAGTATGTCGCAAGAACCCCAATAGCGTATATCATGCCCATTGTAAGGATCATCCGGATAAACTCCGACAGGTCAGGGTTCTGCCGGCCGATATAAGGAATTATATACCGGTTGAACAGTGGTTTAAGGAAGTATGTCGCCGCAATATTGGATGCGACGCTGATTAAAACGCATATGAGAACCAGTACCAGTTGAACGCGGTAAGGTTTCATGTATGAGATTACGCGTTTAATTATTTTAATCGCGTTTTTCGGCTTCATAATATTCATATTTCGCATTGTACGTTGTTCACGCCCCGACATTTTCAACAACTCCTTGATGCTGCGATTCGTATACTTCCCTGTAAATCGGGTTTGTTTCAAGAAGGGTTTCGTGCGACCCGACCGCGTTAATCTTTCCGTCGTCCATTACGACAATTTTGTCCGCATCTATGACGGAAGCGATTCTTTGGGCGATAATAATTACAGTCGTCCCCGCAAGGTATTTTTTCAGCGCCTCGCGGATTTTCGCGTCGGTAACGGTATCCACGGCGCTTGTACTGTCGTCGAGTATTATTATCTTCGGTTTCTTTAAAAGAGCCCTCGCTATGCAAAGACGCTGCTTCTGCCCGCCGGATACGTTCACTCCGCCCTGCCCGAGAACGGTGTCGTAACCGTTCGGGAAAGACATAATAAAAGCATGGGCCTGGGCTGCTTTGCATGCCTCTATGATTTCTTCATCCGTAGCGTTTTCGTTTCCCCATTTCAGGTTTTCTTTTATTGTCCCGGAAAAAAGCACATTATTCTGAAGAACCATCGCTACCGAGTTCCGAAGTGTTTTCAGTGAGAAATCCCTTACATCGCGGCCGGACACGATGACTTTTCCATCAAGGACGTCATAAAGCCTTGGTATCAACTGGACAAGGGTTGTCTTTGCCGAGCCCGTCCCGCCGATAATGCCTACGACTTCACCGGATTCGATGCTCAGATTTATGTTTTCGAGTACTTTATTTCCTTCAGGTCCCCCGTAGCCGAACGAAACGTTTTCAAATCTTATCGATCCGTCTTCCACGGGAATCCCTTCTGAGCTTGGTTTTTCAGTTATGTCCGGTTTTTCTTCCAGAACTTCGACTATACGTGATACCGAAGCTCTTGAAATAACCAGCATTACAAAAACCATTGAAATCATCATAAGAGACATCAGTATTTGGGTTACATAACTGATAAACCCCATTAATTCGCCTTCAAGCATATCCCCGGCTATGATTAAATTTCCTCCAAACCAGGAAATCGCCAGCATGCAGCCATACATCGCAAATTGCATGACAGGCATATTCCAAATTACAATATGTTCGGCACGCCGTTGGGTCTCGCGTACCTTGTTGGCAATATCCCTGAATTTCTCCTCTTCATATTCACCTCTTACAAAAGCCTTTACAACGCGTATCCCAATCAGGTTTTCCTGGATAACGGCATTAAGCCGGTCGAGTTTTTTGAACATTGTTCTGAATTTCGGGTAAGCTCTTGTGGCAATGAAATAAAGGGCAATACCCATAAAAGGTATCGCAACCATGAAGACTGCCGACAATCTCGTATTTATCGATACTGCCATAAATGTTGCCATTATTAACATGATAGGTGCTCTAATCATCATACGGAGCATCATCATAAACGTCATTTGGGTATTCGTTACGTCCGATGTAAGCCTTGTTACCAGGGATGCCGTGGAAAACTTATCAATATTCGCAAAAGAATAATCCTGAATTTTATAAAACATGTTTTTTCGTATTTCCTTTGAGAATCCGGTTCCGGCAATCGAAGCGAAACGAGCGGCAAGGGCCCCCATAATAAGTGAAGTGACAGCCATTATAATCATCATCGCGCCCATTCTGAGAATATAGTCCAAATCACGGTTAGCTATTCCGATATCTACTATTTTTGTCATTGTGCGCGGTACGTTTACTTCAAGAAATACTTCGATTATGACGGCAGCAGGAGCAAGAACTGTGTATGTTTTATATTTTCCGATATATGGAAACAGCTTTCTAATCATTTTCAGCATTCCTTTTTTTATTGTATTTGATCATATTGCTCATCTTATAAAAAGAGAAAAAGTCCATGTCTTCAATATCCAAAGAGTATTTTTTGGAAAGGTTGGCTATAAATCTGTCAACAAAACTGTTAAAAATCCCCATTTCTTCGTCTGAAAAACCTTCAAGCATTACGTTATCTATCTCGTCAAACACCTTTCTGCAACGTAATGATAATTCTTCGCCTTTCCTGGTTATATACAGCCTTTTATACCTTAAATTGTTATTGTCCGGCCGTTTTTTGAGTAAACCCGATTTTTCCATTCTCTTTGTCGATAATGCTACGGAAGCAGGCGTAATCATTAAATTCTGCGCAACCTCAGCCTGCGTACATCCGTTATGCGCTTTGACATATTCCAGTATAAAAAGTTGTCCGGGATAAAGTGGAAAGTTCATTGTTTCCCTGCGGCGGAGTACTCGCCTAATAATATAAAGTTTTTCAATGCATATCGCAGTTTTTTTAATCTGCATTTTTAAACTCCTGAAACCGTTGCCGCTTTAGTTAAGCGTTTAATTATTAAACGCTTAATATTATATGAAAAATTGTTTACATTGTCAATAAAATAAAAGAGCATGGTCTGAATCATGCTTGCACGAAACCGTCATTATGATAAAATAGAAACAAGCATAAGATGGATAAAACATTTTTACCTCTTGTTTTTATTGCTTACGGCAAAGGGGATTACGTAATGCAAAACACAATGGATAAAAAACGTCTTTTTAGAGACGTGTTTTATGAAATTACTACGGATGAAGAACTTCTGGAATCTTTCAGTCACGGTTTCGTTTCAAAAATAAAGTTTAATAAAAGTTCGGGCAGAATGGAAATACATCTCGAAATGCCGGGTATGGTCAAGGTTGACAAGGTTTTTGACTTGGAGGAATCCCTTAGCGGTTATTTTAATGTGCCTGTGTCTGTAATTCCGCATTTTAAAACAAATAAGATAGACTGTGTTTTTGTTAATAACCACAAGGAAGATTTTATCCGGGTTATGGCCGGACAGTCGGGGCATTATGAGTGTTTGCTCGAAAACGCGGAGTTCATGCTTGAAGGCAAAAATTTATATGTTCATTTGTCTACTAACGGCGGCATGATCCTGCAAGCGGGCAATTGTCATAAACAGTTGGAGAAATTTTTCAACGATTGTTTTGGCGCAAGTATTTGCGTGTCTTTTATCGATCCGCCGTTTGATGAAGATGAAAGAAAAAGCTATATACGAAATAAAACCGTTAAAGAAGCGGAAGCGGTAAAAAAGATTATATATGATACTGCGGAAAAGGCGGGAATAAACAATAACAAAAAAATAACGGAAAACACGCCGGTTTATAAGCATAAAAACGGTTCCGTGATATACGGCAGGGATTTTAGTGATGAAGCGGTGCCGATGTCCGAAGTAACGATTGATTCAGGGCGTATAACGGTTAAAGGCAAAGTAATCCGGATTGAAACGCGCCCTCTGAAAAACGGACGGGTTTTGTTCTCTTTTGATATAACAGATTATACGCATACATTAACCGTAAAGTGTTTTTTGACCGAAAAGCAGCTTGCATCGTTAAGTGAGAGAATACACACGAATGACTGGCTGTTGGTTAACGGAGACGCCCAGTATGATACATTCGGCAAGGAACTTACTGTCAGGGCAAAAGCCATCAGGGCAACAAGCGTCGCGGAAAGAATCGACAATGCCGTGCAAAAGAGAGTGGAACTGCATCTTCATACAAAAATGAGTCAGATGGATGCGATAACTCCGGTTGAGGCCGTTGTGGAAAGGGCTGCAAAATGGGGACATAAAGCTGTCGCGATTACCGACCACGGTGTGGTTCAGGCTTTTCCGGATGCGCATTCGGCGGCAAAAAAGCATGGAATTAAAATTATTTACGGCGTTGAAATATATCTGCTCGGAGAAGAAAAAACAGGAAAAAAAGGTCAAATCGACTACAAAAATACGGATACCTTTCATGCAATACTGCTTGTGGAAAACAAAACGGGATTGAAGAATCTATACCGCCTGATATCGGAAAGCCATCTGAATTATTTCTATAAGAGACCAAGGGTTCCGAAATCCGTCCTGGCAAAGTACAGGGAAGGTCTTATCCTTGGAAGCGCCTGTGAATCCGGTGAAGTTTACAGGGCTGTTGCGGCAGGTAAAAGTGATGAAGAGATTATCAAAATAGCAGAATTGTACGATTATCTCGAAATACAGCCGATTGGGAATAACGGCTTTATGGTCGGTTCGGGCGAGGTTTCCGGATATGAAGAACTAAGGGAATACAACCGTAAAATCGTTGAAATCGGCAGGGTTCTGAACAAGCCTGTTGTTGCCACCTGCGACGTTCATTTTCTCGACCCCGAGGATGAAATATTCAGGCGAATACTTCAGGCCGGCCAGGGTTATGATGATGCGGAAAGCCAGGCGCCGCTCTTTTTCAGGACAACCGAAGAAATGCTTCAGGAATTCTCATATCTGGGCGAAGAAACCGCTTTTGAGATCGTTGTAAAAAATACACAGTTGATATCGGACAGGATAGATGATATCTGCCCTGTACCCGATGGTACTTTCCCGCCTTGCATAGACGGGGCAGAAGAGGAGATAAAAAAAGTATCCGAAGAGAAAGCCGCGTCATTGTATGGGGACCCGCTTCCCGAACTGGTCCGGAAAAGACTTGACAAGGAACTTGATTCCATTATAAAAAACGGTTTTTCGGTTATGTATATAATAGCGCGCAAGCTTGTATTAAAATCAATTGAAGACGGTTACCTTGTGGGATCGCGCGGTTCGGTAGGCTCTTCGTTTGTCGCGTATTTAATCGGAATTACCGAGGTTAACTCGCTTCCGGCGCATTACAGATGTGAAAATTGTCTTTATTCCGAATTTTTTGATACAGGCTGCGGTTTTGACCTTTCCGATAAAAAATGTCCGAAATGCGGGCAGGTTCTTCAAAAGGACGGTTACGACATTCCTTTTGAAACTTTTCTTGGCTTCGATGGTGACAAAGAGCCGGATATAGATCTTAATTTCTCAGGGGAATATCAGTTAAAAGCGCACAAAAATACTGAGGAATTGTTTGGGAAACAGCATGTGTTTAGAGCCGGCACTATAGCGACAATTGCTGAAAAAACGGCATTTGGTTTTGTTAAAGGGTATCTTGACGAAAAGGGAATAACAGCTACAAACGCCGAGATAAACCGGCTGGTGGCGGGATGTACGGGCGTTAAGCGCACCACCGGGCAGCATCCCGGAGGTGTCATGATTGTGCCGCATAATATGGAGATATATGATTTTTCACCTGTTCAAAGGCCCGCCGACGATGTGGATTCAAATGTAATAACCACGCATTTTGATTATAACGCGATCAGCGGACGAATCTTAAAGCTTGATATTCTGGGTCATGACGATCCTACGATGATTAAGATGCTCCAGGATATTACGAACGTTGATCCGAAGACGATACCAATAGGAGAAAAAATGACGATGGAGATTTTCAGAAGCACGGAACCTTTGGGGGTTTCTCCGCAGGATATAGGCAGCGAAGTGGGAACTTTTGGTATACCGGAATTCGGCACAAGATTTGTACGTCAAATGCTCGTGGAGACAAGGCCATCTACTTTTTCGGAACTGGTGAGGATTTCAGGATTATCGCACGGGACCGATGTATGGGCGAACAATGCCCAGGACCTGATAAAAAATAATATTGCAACCCTGTCAAATGTTATTACGACCCGTGATGATATTATGATATCATTGATTAATTATGGGATTGAACCGCTGAGTGCGTTTAAAATAATGGAGGACGTCAGAAAAGGAAAAGGGCTGACCGAAGAGTACGAAGAAACGATGAAGAAAGCTGGCGTTCCGGGCTGGTATATAGATTCCTGCAAGAAGATTAAGTATATGTTTCCGAAAGCGCACGCCGCGGCTTATGTAATGATGGCTTTCCGCATAGCCTGGTTTAAGGTGCATTACCCGCATGCGTTCTATGCGGCGTATTTTACCGTCAGAGCCGATGAGTTTGACGCTGATATAGTCTCAAAAGGACGCGACACGGTGTTAAGATCAATAAACGAGCTGGAAAAGAAAGGTAACGACGCAACGCAAAGGGAAAAGAATCTTCTTACTATTCTGGAAGTCGCAAATGAAATGTATGCACGCGGCATCAACTGCCTTCCCGTGGATTTATATGAATCGGACGCAGCTCGCTTTATTATCACGGATAAGGGGATTCTTCCGCCGCTTAACACGCTTCAGGGACTTGGCGAATCTGCGGCACGCCGTATTGCCGACGCGAGAAAAAAGGGTCCCTTCCTTTCTGTTGATGATTTAAAAATCAGAGCGGGAGTGAGCAAGTCAGTAATAGAAATACTCGACAATCACGGCTGTTTGAGTGGTATGCATCTAAGCAACCAGATATGTTTTCTATAACAATTATACGTATGTTTTATTACGGGAGGTAAAATATGTAAAAATAAAAAATGCATCATTATCCATAAAACATAAAAACATTTTATGTTTTATGATAAAGATACCTGAAAAGATGAAAGGCTGTCTTTAAGGCAAGGCTCTTAAAGCGGTAAACCCTTCATTGTGATATAAAAACAGAGCTTCTTCCCTTGTTTTAAAATACCGGGTAGCAATCTTTTCTGCCTGAGAGGCCTTCTCATGGCGTTTTGCCTGTACCTTTATCGTAGCCATTCCTCCGGCAACAAATGCCATGGCAATACAGCCAGCCTCTTCGCAGGCCTTATGTAATTTTGCAAATTCTTTTTGTGTTTCAGGATCATAAATCGGATCCATCTTCTCCATCATTGGGATATAACCCCATTTGCCGCCGAAACTTTTGCCTTTTGTAACAACATATTCAGTTAATTCACGTACATCTTCCACGGTAGCCAGCCCAAAACCCTCCGTGTTGACAATATTCCGGCCCGGAACATCATATTTCTTTAGTTCCCAGGTTGCCATACAAAACACACCTCCAGTTTATTTAAAGCCTCTTTAATTTACCTTTCCGATTGTGTTCATGCTATCAAGAACATTATTGAACTGGTCATATATTACTCTTAATTTATCTTTTATTATCAGCGAGTTATCCGCGCAGTCACTTGCGGCCTGTGAAATATTATCGATATCGTGCAGCACGTTGTCCACGGATTTAAGAAGGTCGTTTGAAGTGGAATCAAAATCTGAAACCATACTTCTTACAAACGATGCGTCCTGGTTATATTTATCCGCTATCTCAAGCATTGATATATAGTCGCTGTTAACGTCGGTGGACATGAATTCCAGCAATTTGTTTGAACTGTCTGCAAGATGATTTACCGAATCTTTAACCTGGTCGGTGATGCTTTGAATTTTTGAAACAACACCTTTTGATTGTTCCGCCAGTTTTCGTATTTCTTCGGCTACAACCGTAAAGCCCCTTCCCGCTTCTCCTGCCCTTGCAGCTTCAATTGACGCGTTGAGTGCGAGAAGATTTGTTTGTGATGTAATTTGTACAATAGATTCAGATAAAATTGAAATTTGTTCAACTACTTTAGAGTTCTCTATTGCCTTTTCAAGCTCGGCCTTGGTTCCGTAAAAGACCATTTGAGCCTTCTGTTTAGAGTCTATTACCCGGTTTTTAAGATCTTCGGCCCGTTTTTCGATCTCTTCAACGGTTACAACACCCCTGTGATGTTTTCTCGGTGATAAATTGAACCGAACCGGCGATGTCCAGTGTGGAAGCGGCTATATTTTCGGAAGTGTCGGTAGTTTCGCCCATAATTTTAGCAAAATTGTCCGTTATTTCAATTGTGTCTTTGATTTCTGAACCGAGTATATCAAGGTCGTTCAAAATGACTTTATAAATATCGGTTTCATTCTCTTGTTTGCTTTTTTCATTGTAAGTTTTAAAAATACATTCCAATGCGTTTACAGCTTTTCCTATGTCGTCATCCGTTGATTTAAGAATTTTTGGTATTTCCTGATGCGTACTGTTTTGAACTGCCGATTGAATATAATCGGCTAATAATCTGTTAATTTTTTTTGTGAGTTCTGAAAGCAATCAATACAGGAAAACAAGCTATAAATGCAGTGAGTGAAAGAAGCATAATTAATATAATAAGTATGTCTGTTTGTCGGGTAACAATTTTCACGAGGCAAAGTATGGAGACGACAAGAAGCAGAGATAATATAACAATTAATAACAATGAAACTTTGATTTTAGATTCACAAATAACTCTCCATTCTCCATGTTATACTTTATTCTTTATTCTTTATTCTTTTATATAATTATATAATTTTAACAATAAAATTGCTAATTATTTCATAAAAATAGTTCTATTTGACAAATATTCCATAATTACTGCTCGTAAATTAAAGCAATTCAATTGTTTGACTTTATTATATCTGTTAGATAGAATATGAAATGTCAGGAGAAGATTTATAAAAACATTAATTGTTGCTCATACTTTTTCTCCATTATACAGTATTTCTATATGGAGTGGTTTTTTTGAATAAAAAACTGCGGGATGAAGCTACCGATAAATTGTTTGAAGCAATCCTCCTTCTAAGAACCAAGGATGAATGTTACAGTTTTTTTGAAGATATCGGTACCGTAGCCGAAATAAAAGCGTTTGCCCAGCGGTTAGAGGTGGCTAAAATGCTTAACGAAGGGAAAACATACCGTGAGATTCACCAGAAGACCGGAGCGAGCGAGGCTACAATCAGCAGGGTTAACCGCTGCCTGAATTATGGTGCCGATGGTTATCGCATGATACTTGAAAGGTTGAAGGAGCAAGAAGAAAAGAGGGAATAGATTGAAATTACTGGAAAGAATGTTTGGTACTTACAGCGACAGGGAATTAAAGCGCCTTGAACCGCTTGTGGATAAAATAGAAGGGCTGGAAAGCAATATCGAAAAGCTTTCGGACAGCGAATTGAGGGCCAAAACGGATTTGTTTAAAAAAAGGCTTAACGCAGGCGAGACGCTTGACGATCTTTTACCCGAAGCTTTTGCTGTTGTGAGGGAAGCGTCAAAGCGCGTATTGGGAATGCGGCATTACCGTGTTCAGCTAATCGGAGGCATTGTACTGCATCAGGGACGTATAGCCGAAATGAAAACAGGGGAAGGTAAAACCCTGGTCGCGACACTTCCTGTATACCTTAACGCTCTGGAAGGAAAAGGCGTCCACATTGTTACCGTGAATGATTATCTTGCCCGCCGTGATGCGGAATGGATGGGCAAAATATACCAGTTCCTGGGCTTAAGTGTGGGTGTTATTGTACACGGTCTTGACAGCGGCCAGCGCAGAAAAGCATATAACTGTGATATTACCTACGGAACAAACAATGAGTTTGGGTTTGATTACCTCAGGGACAATATGGTTGTCTACAGGGAGCAGATGGTTCAACGCGGTCATAATTATGCCATTGTTGACGAAGTTGATTCAATTTTGATTGACGAAGCCCGGACGCCTCTTATCATATCCGGTCAGGGTGAAAAATCTACCGATTTGTACCAACAGGCAGACAACTTTGCTCGCACTTTAAAGAGAAAGGTATTTACCGAGACCGATGATAAATCCCATGATGATGAAATTGACGCCGATTATGTTGTCGATGAAAAGGCGCATACCGCAACCCTTACAGCCAGAGGCATAGCTAAAGCTGAGAAATATTTCGGCGTTGAAAATCTTTCCGATATTGAGAATATGACGCTTTCGCATCATATAAACCAGGCTTTAAAAGCTCATGGTCTTATGAAAAGGGATGTGGATTATGTCGTAAAAGACGGCGAAGTAATCATAGTTGATGAATTTACAGGGCGTCTTATGTACGGAAGAAGGTACAGCGAAGGGCTGCACCAGGCTATTGAAGCAAAGGAAGGAGTAACTGTTGAAAGAGAGAGTAAAACACTTGCAACAATTACATTCCAGAATTATTTCAGATTGTACAAAAAGCTCGCGGGCATGACCGGTACGGCACTTACCGAGGAGCAGGAATTCCAGGCTATCTACAAGCTTGATGTTATCGCGATACCTACGAACCTTCCCGTTATCCGCGTCGATCATCCGGATGTGGTATATAAAAGCATTAACGGGAAGTTTGAGGCTGTATTGAATGATATAGAAGAAAGTCATAAAAAGGGGCAGCCGGTGCTTGTCGGCACAATTTCAATAGAGACTTCCGAGCACTTGAGCCGGCTTTTAAAAAAGCGGGGTATAAAACATAATGTCTTAAATGCGAAATACCATGACAAGGAAGCCGAAATAGTCGCTCAGGCAGGTAAACTCGGAGCCGTTACAATCGCGACAAATATGGCCGGCCGCGGAACCGATATAATGCTCGGAGGCAATCCGGAGTATCTTGCCAAACAAGAGATGCGCAAACAAGGCATGGATGAGTATTATATAAATATGGCTACGAGCTTTCATGAGACAAACGATGAAGAGATATTAAAAGCAAGAGCTGTGTTTAAACAGCTTTACGGGGAATATAAGAAAGAAACCGATGCTGAAAAACTAAAGGTTATTGAAGCCGGTGGGCTGAAGATAATAGGTACCGAAAGACATGAGTCGAGGCGTATAGATAACCAGCTCCGCGGACGTTCCGGCAGGCAGGGCGATCCCGGAGAGTCAAGGTTCTATATTTCTCTTGAAGATGATCTTATGAGGCTGTTTGGTTCGGATAGGCTTCAGGGAATGGTAGACATGCTTGGGCTTGAAGACGACCAGCCGATAGAACACCGTATGCTTTCAAACGCTATTGAAAACGCCCAGAAGAAGATCGAAGGGATAAACTTCAACCGCCGCAAAAACGTGCTCCAATATGACGATGTTATGAACCAGCAGCGCGAAGTAATATACAAGGAGCGCTACAAGGTGCTTAACGGCGAGAACCTTAAAGAAAACTTCCTTAAGATGATTGAAACGACGGTTGATTACATTATCAATCTATACTGCAGGGAAAGCCCTCATCCTGAAGAATGGGACTGGAAAGCACTGAAGGCGTACGCCGAAAGCATCGTCTTGCCGCAGGGTTCGATACGGCCCGAAGGTTTTGATATGGAAACCCTTACCGCCGACGAACTGAAAGAAGAAATCGTTAAAATTGCGTTCAAAAAATACAATGAACAGGAAGAAACTTTCGGCAGCGAAATAATGAGAGAACTGGAACGGCGGATTCTTTTGAAGAATGTCGATGAGAAGTGGATGGACCACATCGACGCCATGGAACAGTTAAAGCATGGCATTGGGCTCAGAGCGTACGGGCAGCGTGATCCTATCGTTGAATACCGTATGGAAGGCTTTGACATGTTTGATGAAATGATACGGAATATCCAGCAGGATTCGATACGCGAAATAATGCATATAAGAAAGGAAAACATTACGGTACAAAGAACACAGGTAGCGAGACCCATAACAGCGACTCACGGAGGGGATACGGTGAGAAAACCGAAAAAACGCGAATTTGAAAAGGTCGGCCGTAATGATCCATGCCCCTGCGGGAGCGGGAAAAAATACAAAAAATGCTGCGGGGCATGATGCCGGATTAATATATTCCGGTTTACCCCATGTAAAAAAGAAGGATTGTAATGGACTATAAAGACGCTGTTGCATACATTCACAGCCTTGAGCGGTTTGGAAGCAAGCCGGGTTTGGAAAGGATTGGGGCTCTTGTTGAGCGCCTGGGAAACCCCCAGGACAAACTGAAATTTATTCATATCGCTGGAACAAACGGAAAAGGATCAACTGCGGCTTTTATTTCAAGCGTTTTGACCTGTGCCGGGTATTCGACCGGATTGTATACATCGCCGTTTTTAATCCGTTTTAATGAAAGGATAAAAATAAACGGGGAAGAAATACCTGACTCGGATCTTGCCGAATACGCGTACAGGGTTAAAACAATAATTGATAAAATGGTTGAAGAAGGGTATGAGCATCCAACCGAATTTGAAACAATAACCGCGCTTTCTTTTTTATACTATTATGAAAAAAAGTGTGATGTTGTTGTTCTTGAAACAGGCATGGGAGGACGTTTTGATGCCACGAATATAATAAAATGCCCGCTCGTGTCCGTTATTACGAAAATATCGCTTGATCATACTCAAATTCTCGGAACTACGTTGGACAGCATAGCGTTTGAGAAGGCGGGCATTATAAAACCCGGCGGAATTGTTGTGACATATCCGCAGGAAAAACCCACAGGTGAAACAATTAAGGCGGTATGTGACGAAAGAAATGCCCGACTTATATCTGCCGATGCCAATGACATAAAAATGATCGGGATAAAACCCGGGAATATGATTTTTAACCATAGGGATTACGGCATAATTAAAACAGGAATTGTCGGAATTCATCAATTACACAATGCGGCAGTCGCACTGAAGGTAATAGAAGTACTTAAATCATCAGGTTTTGATCTGGACCGAAAGGATATACGTACCGGATTTTTAAAAGCGTCATGGCCGGGACGTTTTGAACTTATTGGACGCAAACCGGATTTTTATATTGACGGGGCGCATAATCCTGATGGTGTAAGGGCTTTTATCCAAACATACAGAAAAATTTATCCAAAACAGAAGGCGATTATTATTTTCGGCGCATCAAAAGATAAGGATTATGACACAATGCTCCGCGAACTTTCGACAATTGCGGAAGGGTTTATTGCGGTAGCCGCGGATACACCCCGCGCTCTGCCCGTAAAAACACTTTCAATTGAAATGCGAAAGTATTGTAAAAATGTTGAATTTAGTGATACAATAGAAGAAGCAGTGACAATGTCGTATATGAAAGCAGCGAAAGCTCATGTCATCGCAGCTCTCGGTTCTCTTTTTTACATCGGACAGGTGCGAGAAATTGTAGGTAAAATAGCATCACGCAGTTTTTAATAATCGGATAACCTTATAAACAGGGGTGTTGGGTATGTTGAATGTATCAACTGAACTGGAGAGTTTTCAGCCGATAGACCTGGAAAAAATTGAACAAGAAGCCGGTGATTTGCCGGAAGATACCATTAAAGCAATTCAATTGTTCAACAAAGCCCTTGAAGATATAAAATTTGGAAATGAGGACATTGCTATAATTCAGCTTAAAAAAGCAATTTCACTTTATCCTTCCTTTTTTGAGGCTATGAATCTTTTGGGTATATGCTATTACGCGGCAGGAAAAACAGACGCGGCAAGAAACGCGTTTAAACAGGTCATAGACGCCGATGACAGCGGCATAAAAGCTATGCAGTACATCAATAAAATAGACGGTTTGGATGAACAAACGGACTCTGCTGCTTATAGTAAAAAGAAAACCAAAAGCAGTAAAGCTAAAAAAGAAGGGACAGCATTTTCCGAATGGGTTGCCAATGGCCTTAAAGCAGAGGACAATAACGTATACGGGTTGAAATATATCGCGGGCATATTAATTGGAGTTGTTATAACCGGGTTTATATGGTATATGGTTCCGACAAATAAATCTTTGTTTACAATCCAAAGAGTTGAGAATATTGTCAAAGACCCTGAACTGGAAAACCATATAATACAATTAAACGCCAGAATTGATAAACTCGAGCAGGATTTGGAAAGCAGGAAAGATGAAAATTTAAAGCTGATGGACAGCTTCCGCGTTTATAAGGATTGGGTCACCCGGATAAGAGAAGCGGAAGAGATTTATAATGAGGGGAAGTATACCGAAGCGGCCGAACTGATGATGAACCGGCAGGGAACCGCGGTACCCGATGATTTGAAGGAGATGTATGACAACCTTTGGGATAAAATACGCTTAAAAGCTGCGAACCAGTATTATAATGACGGTAATAAAACTTACAACGGAAATACGTCGAGAGATATAGATATATACAGAACTGCGCTCGAACAATATGAAACGGCTATTGCGTTAATTGATGCCGACAGCGTATCATATAAAGCCGCGCTTTATTACCAGGCCGGTAAAGCGGCAGCGCGCTGCAATGAACGGGAAAAAGCGGTGGAATTGTTTGAATACATAATTGATGAATTTCCAAACAGCAATTACAGGTCATATGCTGCTGCACGTTTGAACGAAATTGAAAGCGGAATGGAAATAACGGGGAATTAAGAATAAATATATAATCGGACATATACAATATAACAAAAGCAGGGGAATTTAGAATGGTTATTATTTTAAATTCCCCTGTTGCTGTTTCTTTAAACTCAGAAATGGAAAGACTTAAATCAGATTTGCGCCTTAACCTTTTTAAGTTTTGCAAACCTGGGCAGTCCGTTTTCCATCGGGGGTGACGATTCACCCTGTATTAACGGGAGGGCATAATCGATGAAGGCTTGCGTCAAGCCGGTTCCTTCCTCGTTAATCCATTCTCTCGGTATTTTCTTCTCGGCATTAGCAACTTCCGACAGATTGACAATTTTGTAATTGCATTTATATTCAGGCGTGTTATCCCGTTCATAAGCAACCATATGATCGGTGATCCCGGAAACAGCATATTTGACTGCCATCCTGCCTGCATTAAATGCTTCCTCAACGTCTGTTTTAGACGCACAATGGGATGCGCAGCGCTGCAGCAGGCTGAATTCAATTGCGCGCGCTTTGCAGCCAAGTACCTGTTTGAGCTTGCTTGCAAGGACCTGTGCCGTGCCGCCAAGCTGTGCGTGGCCGAACGCGTCTTTTTCCTTTGCAAGGTCTGAACCGTACTCCGAAATATACCTGCCGGCTTTGTCTTTAATTCCTTCGGATACCGTTATGATTACTTTTCCGTTGTTCTTTTCATATACCTTTTTTACATCGGATATAAATTTATCCATATCGAATACGATTTCGGGCAGGTATATCAAATCGGGTCCCGCTCCTTTATATGCAGCCAATGCGGTTGCGGCCGTCAGCCATCCCGCGTTCCTTCCCATGACCTCAAGCACGCATACCATAGGAGTATCATAAACGCGTGCATCCAGATAGACTTCCATCGTAGATATCGCGATATAGCGCGCCGCGCTTCCATAGCCCGGGCAGTGGTCGGTTGCGGCGAGATCGTTGTCTATCGTTTTCGGAACCCCGATCACGCGGCATTCATAACCGACTTTTTGCATGTACTTGCTGACCTTATTGCAGGTATCCATTGAGTCGTTCCCGCCGTTATAAAAGAAATAGCGGATATTATATTTTTTGAATACCTCCAGCAGTCGTTTGAAATCCGTATCATCCACATCGGGGTCTGCAAGCTTGTAACGTACGGACCCTAATGCGGAAGAAGGGGTAGTTTTTAACAGTTCAAGTTCCTTTTCATCCTCATAACCAATATCGTAAAAATTTTCTTCAAGTATTCCTTTTATTCCATGCGCAGCCCCATATATTTTCGGTATGCACTCCTGCTGCAGTGCCTCGGTAAAAACACCGGCGGCACTTGAATTGATAACGGAAGTCGGACCGCCAGACTGACCAAATATAGCATTTCCAACCAATTTAGACATATAAACTCCTCCTGTAGCACCAATAGCGTTTTTTTCAGACTATAATATACCATAAAGAGTTATTAAGTGCAATTAAATCGGTTTAGGACAGTTTTGCGTAAACGGTGTTTTTTAGTCGCTGATTTTCCGATATTGTTAATAAATAGAATGTGTTTTTTTTCGAAAGAGTGAAGAAAAGTGGCTGGAAAAGTATTGATAAATATTGAAAACCGCTATATAAAAAGTGTCGTTTTAAAAAGCCTTTACGAACGTAATTTTGATTTTCTGGAGGTTTTGGACGAGAATGACCTGATGCTCAAGCTTGATATTTTTCGTGAATCAATTATTTTTTATATAATTGAAATAAATTCGCGAGAATATGAAGCACAGTATAACCTTATAAAAAAGCTGAAGTCGAATGTCACTGCGCCCGGGTTTTCAATAATGGCTATTATACATGAGGGTACGTCCGAAATTGTCAGCGGAGCTAAGGACGCGAAGATTGATGATGTTTTTCTGATCCCTGAAAAACGGGAATTACTGCAGGGTTCGTTTAACAAAAGGCTTGACCAGTTTATAAAGAAGTTTCCTTCGGCAATAGTAAACAATCCCGAATGGATAGAATACAGAAAGAATATAGTGTCCGCATTTTCGGAAAATGAGGATTTAAAGCGTGAGATTAAGAGAGCGGGAAGAGGGAAATATCCGGTATCTTTTGTTATGGGCAGGATTTTCGGTGCGGAGCCGGAAAAGATACAGGACTTTTATCGCAGGTTAAAAAGCGTTTTACGCGATACCGACAGGATCATGAATTATGATTCCCGCACTTTTGTCATAGTCTGTCCGTTTACGCCAAAAGAAAACCTGATGCAGGTTGAAAATAAAATAAGAGGGACGTGTGAACAGCTTTTTGGAAGAAACACGCTGTTCAAAAGGCTGGATATGTATGGAGCAACATATCCGAACGATGGCAGGAGTGTCGAAAAGCTTGTGGAATTGTGTGAAAAGGGTGTCCATGACAGCATTGTAATATCAGGTATACGCGAGCCTTTAAATGAACTGAGCAGGGAGCAGCTTGAAGAATATAAAAGGATGCTGCGTCTCTATAAAGAGTGAAAGGAAATATCGGTTATTTTTCCTGTGTCTTTTTCCTTCCGGCGAAAAGGTATAAAAGCAGTGCGGCTAGCCACAGCAGTGATACGGTATATTTCCATAAAGGATTAATCGGAAGAGGCGTAAAATATCCTTCGGTTATTCCAGCCAATACGAACAGCGGTATTGTTCCCATCAGGAGAAGAAGTGCTTTCTTTCCGCCCGCTGTAAATGAATGCCTGCGGGAACGCAGACCGGGAAAGACTATTGAACGCGCAATTAACAATCCTGCTGCGCCGCAAACAAAGACGCAAAACAGTTCAGGCACCCCATGGGGAAGGATAAGCGACCAGAAAACGTAGCCCATTCCCCTGTTGACGGCGGCTGCTGATAAAGCTCCCAGCATAAAGCCGTTAATGATCAGAACGTAAACCGTTCCTATTCCAAAAGTAATACCGAGCGCAAATGCCAAGATTCCCACCTGTATGTTGTTCGTAAAAATTACTACGGATGCTATCGAATAGTTGACGTTAACATTTGAGCCTATCGTATTTTCATTTAATGAACTGATGTATTCCCCCGGTACAAATGATAGCGCGTAATCATCCCTATATATGGTAACAGTAAAACTGAACAGAAAACTGAGGATGAAAATGCCTGCTGAAATAAAGAAAAGCAGCGATTCTTTTTTTAGCTGTTCAGGAAACCCGTGCGTAATAAAACGTAAAATTCTTGAAAAGCTTTTTGTCCTTGAAACAAAAACAGCCTGATGGGCTCTGGCGACCAGGCCGTTAAGGTATTCAACGGTATTTGTGTCGCCATACCGTGTTCTTGCGACAGAAAGGTGTCCGCTTACCGTCTGGTAAAGAAAAAGCAGGTGGTGAAGCCTGTCCTGTCGGTCGGTATGCCTTGTTTTAAAATTTCCGTGTTTCAGAATATCTTCAAGCTCCTGCCAGGTTTCCCGGTGTGCCTTAATGAAACTGTTTTCGTTCATCAATATACCCCTGCAAATGATTTTACATTAAACCCATTTTAACAGATAGAGTTTTTTGATACAATGTTTATTGAAAGAAGTTGAGGGTATATATTCCGCGTATGTACTGCTCAAATATTACTTTTGAAACTATTGTGCAATATTTCTAAAATTAAAGTTTTGAACAGAGATAAGCTGAAAAAACGTTTTGGTACTGGTCAGGGGATGAATAAATGCGAAATGTTTTAAGTATTCGTACGCCCGAAAACGTAAAACTGGATTTTGAGCTTGCGTCGGTAGGGTCAAGAGGCGCTGCGGTTGTAATCGACATGATTATACAATATATCCTTATTCTGTCATCAGTGCTTGCGATACTGTTAATTGCCGGGGAAGAATCCATTAATCTGCTTTTTGCCGAGAACAATACAATATATATTGTTATCTGTCTTCTTATTATTTTTACACTGCAATTCGGGTATTTCCTGCTGTTCGAATTTTTTATGAAGGGATCGACATTGGGAAAGAAGATGGTTGGTCTTAAAGTTATGATGGCGAACGGTGAACCTGTTTCATTCTCGGCCTGTCTGATTCGAAATTTTATACGTATTGCCGATATGCTGCCGGGCGTGTACTTAATTGGCATATGTTCGGTGCTTTTTACAAAACGCTTCATGAGAATAGGAGATTTGGCCGCTAATACCGTTGTGGTTAAAATAAAAAAGATGGAAGAAGGAATTGAGAGTATTGACGGGGCAATAAGCTTATCTCGAAAGCATAACCTTACGACAAAGGAAGAGGCTCTGCTGACGGAGTACATAAGCAGGAGAAGAAACCCGAAAAACCCTCTGTCCTCCGATATTTTGGAATCCCAACTGTTTAATTATTTTTACAGGAAATTCGGGCCGGTTCCAAACCTTCCTGATAATTTTTCCCGACGGGTATACCTTGATAAACTGCTTGAGTTTTTAAGCATAAGTCCAGACGCGGAAAGAACTGTTGTTCAATAGTTCGGAAGATAGTTGTAAATATCTGAACAGCAGCATTCGTGAAAAAATAAAAAAATATGGCATAACATATTTGTTTTAAATGCGAGATATTGTATAATGATAATTGTTGTGTATACAAAGTACATCTGCGGCAATATTCTGTGTGTTCAGGAACGGGGCAGCTAAATTATGATTAAGGATGATCGCTTCCGAATCACATAAATGCAAGTGTAATGTTAACTTGTGTCCAATAATTAAGGAGGGAGATATAATGTCAAAAAAAACAATGATGACAATGGATGGTAATGAAGCTGCGGCATATGTAGCATACGCTTTTACCGACGTGGCTGCTATTTACCCCATAACGCCGTCTTCTCCGATGGCGGAATTTATTGATGAATGGTCTGCTCACGGAAAAAAGAATATTTTCGGACAGAATGTCAGAGTTACCGAAATGCAGTCGGAAGCAGGAGCGGCAGGCGCTGTTCACGGTTCTCTGCAGGCCGGTGCTTTAACAACTACGTTTACCGCATCACAGGGGCTTCTGCTTATGATTCCGAATATGTATAAGATTGCGGGAGAACTTTTGCCAGGAGTTTTTCATGTCAGCGCCCGCGCGGTGGCTTCGCATGCGCTTTCAATTTTTGGCGATCATACCGATGTTATGGCTGCAAGACAAACAGGCTTTGCTCTTTTGGCTTCAGGAAGTGTTCAGGAGGTCATGGATCTGGGAGGTATTGCCCATTTATGCGCAATAAAATCCAGGGTTCCGTTCCTGCATTTCTTTGACGGTTTCAGAACGTCGCATGAGGTGCAGAAAATTGAAACTATTGATTATAAGGCATTTGAAAGCCTTATTGACAAGGATGCGCTTCGTGAATTCAGAAACCGCGCGTTGAATCCCGAACATCCGGTTACGCGCGGCACTGCACAGAATCCTGATATTTTCTTCCAGGCAAGAGAAGCATCAAACAGGTATTATGATGCGGTTCCCGATATTGTTGCCGCATACATGAAGGAAATATCAAAAATAACGGGAAGGGAATACAGGCCCTTTGATTATTATGGCGCTCCTGATGCCGAGGATATCATTGTTGCGATGGGTTCGGTAATCGAGACAATTGAAGAAACCGTCGATTATCTTAACTCTAAAGGCTATAAGGTTGGCGTTGTAAAAGTTCGTCTGTACCGCCCGTTTTCAGAGAAATATTTCTTTGATGTACTGCCCAAAACAGTGAAAAGAATTGCTGTTCTTGACAGAACGAAGGAACCTGGCGCAACGGGAGAACCGTTATATCTTGATGTTAAAAACGCATTCTATGACAAACAGGATAAGCCGTTTATCATTGGCGGACGTTACGGCCTTGGTTCCAAAGACACAACCCCGTCGCAGATTAAGGCTGTTTATGATAACCTCAGATCGGACAACCCGAAAAAGATTTTCACAATCGGAATCGTTGATGATGTAACAAATCTTTCGCTTGATATAAAAGAAAAAATTGTTTCCGAAAGTGAGGGAACTGTCCGTTGCAAGTTCTGGGGTATGGGTTCCGACGGAACCGTGGGAGCGAATAAGAGCGCTATTAAAATTATAGGAGACAATACCGATCTATACGCCCAGGGATACTTCTCATATGATTCAAAGAAATCCGGCGGCGTAACGGTTTCCCATCTCAGGTTCGGAAAAAACAAAATACGCTCTACATACCTGATCGACGAAGCGGATTATATCGCGTGTCATAACCAGGCTTATGTCGATAATTATGATTTAATCGCCGGCTTGAAAAGAGGCGGGACGTTTGTTTTGAACTGCCAGTGGAGCGACGAAGAGCTTGAAACAAAACTGCCGGGAATCTTGAAACGGCAAATCGCCAATAACGATATAAATTTCTACACAATAAACGCGACAGACATAGCAAGCGAAATAGGTCTTGGAAGCCGTATAAACATGATTATGCAGGCTGCATTCTTTAAACTCGCAAATGTTATCCCCCTTGATGATGCGGTGAAGTATCTTAAGCAGTCGATAGTTGATTCATACGGCAGGAAGGGAGAAAAAGTAGTACAAATGAATTATATGGCGGTCGATAAAGGTATTGAAGCGCTGCATAAGGTAAATGTGCCCGAGAGTTGGAAAACCGCCGACAACATAACAAAAAAAGAAAAAGACGATCTGCCTGATTTTGTTAAGAATGTAATGAATCCAATGGTTGCGATGAAGGGCGACGATTTGCCGGTAAGCGCTTTTACAGGGGCTGAAGACGGCACGTTCCCGCAAGGTTTGTCGGCATATGAAAAACGCGGTATAGCGGTAACCGTTCCCGAGTGGCAGATCAACAAGTGCATACAGTGTAACCAGTGTTCGTTTGTATGTCCGCATTCGGTAATACGTCCGTTCCTGTTAAACGATGAAGAGAAAAAGAACGCGCCGGAAGGTTTTGTTACAAAACCCGCAATGGGTCCGCAGTTGAAAGGGCTTCAGTACAGGATCCAGGTGAGCGTACTCGATTGTACCGGGTGTGGAAACTGCGCTGATGTATGTCCTGCAAAAGAGAAAGCTCTTATTATGAAACCTCTTGCTTCACAGATGAAAGAGACAGAAAACTGGGATTATGCCATAAAGCATGTCTCGGTGAAGGATAACCTGATGCCGTTGACAACACTGAAAGGCAGCCAGTTCGCACAGCCTTTGTTCGAATTTTCCGGTGCTTGTGCGGGATGCGGAGAAACCCCGTATATTAAAGTAATTACACAACTGTTCGGTGACAGGATGATGATTGCGAACGCTACAGGATGCTCATCAATCTGGGGAGGTTCCGCGCCTTCAACCGTATACTGCACAAACAAGGACGGCAAGGGTCCGGCATGGGCAAATTCCCTTTTCGAGGATAATGCCGAGTATGGCTACGGCATGGCTCTTGCGGTAAAACATATACGTGAAGCAATTAAAGCCGATATGAAAGCGCTTATATCAATGGATATACCGCAGACTTTAAAAGACGCGTTACAGGCGTGGATTGACGGAAAGGACGACGCGGATGCTTCTAAAAAGGCAACTGCTGATGTTATTTCCGCCGCAGAGGCATATAAACCGGATAACGCAGAAGCTAAAAAGCTTATTGATTCAATAATGGAAAAACGTGATTACCTGGTTAAAAGGTCAGTCTGGATTATCGGAGGAGACGGATGGGCATATGATATTGGGTACGGAGGACTTGATCATGTCCTGGCTTCCGGTGAAAATGTCAATGTTCTCGTGTTTGACACCGAAGTATATTCAAATACCGGAGGACAGTCGTCAAAAGCCACTCCGACCGCCGCAGTAGCTAAGTTCGCGGCATCCGGTAAGAAAGTTAAGAAAAAGGATCTTGGCCTGATAGCGACAACATACGGTTATGTATATGTTGCCCAGGTAGCAATGGGTGCGGATAAGAACCAGTTTTTGAAAGCCGTTATTGAGGCCGAAAAATATGATGGTCCGTCCCTTATTATCGCGTACTCTCCATGTATAAACCACGGAATCCGCGAAGGAATGGGAAGAAGCCAGGCACGCTCAAAACAGGCGGTTGAGTCCGGGTATTGGCATCTGTGGAGATATAATCCGGAACTGAAGAAGGAAGGCAAGAATCCGTTTATACTGGATTCAAAAGAACCGACGGGAGACTTCCAGCAGTTCCTTAACGGTGAAGTGCGCTACACGTCACTGAAAAAGACATTCCCGGATATAGCGGAAGAGTTGTTTGCAAAAGCCGAGGAAGACGCAAAAGAAAGGTATGAAAACTATAAAAGAATGGCAGGGATTTAAAACCTGAATCTGGATGTCAAGGGGACGATGTCAAGGGGACGGTTCTTTTGACACACATATGGTTTACTATGCGGCGTAAAAGGGCTGTCTCATAAGTATATAAAAGGAGAGGCAGCCCTCATCATTTTAACAAATATCACCAATAAAGGCGGGCAATTATCCCCACACCCGATAGCAAAAGCATTCTTTACCGTATTATGCGCTGCACATAACAGTCCCCATTTAATTGTTTTTGAAAAAATCTATTTACACACTATTTCTGAGTCACCGGAGAATTTTTTGATATGCCGCAAGATCGAGAAGCCTGCCGAATTTCTTCCCGACTTCATGGTAGTGCCCGCATTTTACGTATCCGTTACGTTCAAAAAGGCGGATGCTCTTGCTGTTCTCGGTGCAAATTGTTGCAATAAGGACATGAAATCCCTTTTCACGCGCGTAATCTTCAATAAACCGCAATGCGTGTCCGCCAATTCCTTTTCCGCAGAATTCCGGTTTCAGGTATACCGCGACCTCAGCGGTATCATCAAAAGCTTCACGTTCGCTGTGCTTTCCGAGGATCACATACCCGGCAATGTTATCGTTCTGGCGGATTAAAAACGCACCGTTTCTTCCATTTGTAAAAATAACAAGGCTTTTAATTTCTTCGGTATTTAAAACATGGCAGTGAAACGTGTAAGTAGTGTTTAATATATAATACGCATATATTTCAGCAATATGTTCAAGATGACTCATATTGACTTTTTCGAATGTGATATCCATTTTAAAACCACCTGTAGTTTATAAGATTTACGAACATATTATAGCCTGTTATTTGCCGGGTCCGCTAAATACTTTACAACAATTAATTATAATTTACATTTTGTTATGCCGCAATAAGGTGGTTGCTGTTCGGACGTTTACTTATTGAAGCGGAATGAACTGCACTCTAAACCAGCGCCTCATTTACCTGTAAAAAACAGGGGGATGGAGCATGTCGACAGTCGTTATCTAAGCACCAGAACCAGGGTATATAGAAAGATTGTTTAAAAATTGTTTTTTGACTTTACTTGTACAATAGGCTGACAGGCATTTTGCATGGTCAAAACAGCAAAAAAAGATAAAATGTTGAGTAATATTTAAAATTGGTATTTCACAAAGTGGGCTTTTTTGTTTATAATAGTTAGTATTGTAACCGAAATTTTGATAGTATGGTAATGTAAATGAGCCGTAATTTTTTTAGAGTACAAATGCGGCATAAAAAAAGCATATGAATAAATTCAAGGAATATTTATTTTAATTATATATAAAGGAGACAGGTTGCGACATGGGCAGACAAAGGATTTTTAAAAGAATGAGAATATCAGACAAGCATATTATTGCCTCTGTAATAACTGTTATCGTGATTTTAATGGGCATATTGTTCAGAGTACAGATAGGAAGCATGTTTCGAAGCATTTTCGGTTCCGGAAGCGAGAAGGAAACAGAGCTTACAGGCACAAATATAATATTTGAAATTGGAAAAAGCTATTCGCTTGAACATATAGATTCAAATGTTTACAAAATTACCGACAGAAAAGGAAAGTCCGTTAAGTTTGCCGAACTTGAACAGAACGGAAGCGAGGTAATATTCGAAGATAAAGACGGAAGACGCCATAAGTTTTTTGTTTCCGAATCGGCAATGTATCTGGGAACCGAAGAATAAGAACCGGTTTGGTTACACGATGCATAAACTCGAAGATATTAATGAAACAGCCGCAATACAGGTTAAAAACAAGATACTGATTAACATGCCATTTATCATTATCGCATGCGTAATTCCCGTTATACATTGGCATATTCGTGTTATGCACAATGAAGAGATGGGAATGGTGTTGCTGAAAACAACGTGGTATGATGATTATTTTAATTTAATAAAGGCTGTTTTTCTGTTATTTGCCGTATTATTAATGTTTATAATATATTTATTTAATCGGGATACGGATATTGGTTTTCCAAAAGTATTTATGTTTCCCGTTTTTTATTTTCTCTTTGTTTTGCTGTCGACGTATAAATCCAGTTACCCGATTTCCGCGTTTGTTGGAATAATTGATCGCTACGAAGGCTGCCTTACGCAGTTTTGCTATATGCTGACGCTCATCTTTTCATTTTATCTGATCCGGGATTTGCGGCAGTATATTGCAATAACTAAGTTTATGTTAATTGCATCGATTATTGTTGCTTTTGCCGGTATTCTGCAGTTTACAGGAGTAAATGCCTCAGAACCGGCGTATACGGTTTCATCGACAATCGGCAACTCGAATTACGTTGGAACTTATTCCGTTATTATGCTTCCCTGCGCTGTTTCAATCGTATTTTATGAACAGGATTTCGCTAAAAGAGCATGTTTTTTGCTTCTGTTTATTGGCTCAGCGCTGTTCCTGCTTTTCGGATCAATGTCCGGGGCGGCTTTCGGTGCGGCATTTATAGCCGCTGCCGTGTTTGCCGTTTTCATGCGCAGGGAAATCATTAAGCAGTATAAATGGTTTATTGCGTTGATGGTTTACGGAATATTTATATTCTTATTAATAAATTCTTATTCAAAAGGTTTACTGCTGGAGGAATTGAAAAAAATGTACCCGTTTCACAATGAGAATGGGAATAAACTGTATTTTGAAGATGTAAACCTTTCGGGCGAATCCGCGTCTATTAAAACAAACAGATGGACTTTGAATATAAAATGCGATAACGACGGATTTGGTTTCAGTGACGAGTTAGGGAAGCCTGTTGCGGTTCAAAAAGATCATGAAATGCAAAAGCTTTATTTTTTTGATCGTTATACGGGCATAACCGGTTTATTAAGGGAAAACGAAGAATTTCAGTGGCTCATGCTTGATATAGAAGGAAAGGACATAGAGTTTGTAAAATATGACGGTAAACTGCATGTTGTCGGTTATAATGGATTGATAACCGACATTGAGCATCCTGAAACATTCGGGTTTAAAGGCAGGGAGTCATTCGCGTCCGGACGCGGATATATATGGTCAAGAGCGTTGCCGCTGCTGAAAAAAGCCGTTTTTTTAGGTTACGGCCCGGACACGTTTACCTATATATTCCCACAGAATGATATAGCCGGTAAGCTGAACTACGGCGCGATATGGGTTATTATCGGCAAACCGCATAACTGGTACCTCCAGGTTGCTCTCGGTTCGGGAATATTATCCCTTGTTTTTTTGTTGTGTTTCATATTATGGTTTATTATAAAATCGATGAAACTTCTCGCAGCCCGTTCGCATCAAAGAAACAACGGTGGGAATAGCGAAGAAAGGGTTTTTTTATGCGCGGCATTGTCCGCCGTAATCGGGTATTTAGCTGCCGGTGTATTCAATGACAGCGTTGTTGCGGTATCTCCGATTTTTTGGATGATGCTTGGGTTTGGCATCCGGATGCTGAAAATAAGCGAAACTAATGCGCAATTAAATTTATACGGAGGTTCATAATGAAGCTTGTATCTTGGAATGTGAACGGTATCAGGGCTTGTATAGGAAAAGGATTCCTGGATTTTTTTAAAGCCGTGTCCGCCGATGTTTTCTGCATACAGGAAACAAAAGTACAGCAGGGCCAGGTTCAACTGGACGCAGGGGATTATTATCAATACTGGAATTATGCCGTGAGGAAGGGTTATTCGGGTACGGCTCTTTTTTCAAAGAAAAAGCCGGTTTCGGTTACCGATGGTATCGGCGCTAACGAGCATGACAGCGAAGGCAGGGTCATAACGGCGGAATACGACAATTTCTATGTTGTAACGGTATATACGCCGAATGCCCAGCGTGAACTGGCAAGGCTTGATTACAGGATGGAATGGGAGGATGCTTTCAGGGCATATGTAAAAAAACTTGACAGCATAAAACCTGTAATTATTTGCGGGGATATGAATGTCGCGCACAATGAAATCGATTTAAAGAATCCGAAGTCAAACCGCAACAACGCAGGATTCACCGACGAGGAAAGAGGAAAAATGACGGAGCTGATAAACGCCGGCTTTACCGATACATTCCGTTATCTGTATCCGGACAGGGAAGGCGCGTATACATGGTGGTCGTATATGTTCAGGGCGAAAGAAAAGAATATAGGCTGGCGCATAGATTATTTTCTTGTTTCGGACAGGATAAGGGATAAGATAAAAGACGCGGTTATATATTCGGATGTAATGGGTTCGGATCACTGCCCCGTGGGACTCGAAATTGACATATGAGTTATGCGTTACTCCTGCCAGATGCTCGGTTTTACCTTTCCGATGAGTTCAATTGACAGCATGTCGACAAGGCCGTTAATCTCCGCGGTATAGCCCGGACCGTGTTTCACAAGAGGAATCCTTTTAGATATGAAACCGTTGTTATCAAAAACACGGAGACTCACGGCTTCGCATTCATCACCGGAATAGAACAGCCTGAAATCGGTCGCGTGCATTTGAATAATATTGGCGTTGTCTACGGAAAGAGTTTTCAGCTTTCCGCTGAATGCATACCCTGTGTTCGATAAATATTTGCATGAATGAAAATAATAAGCATGCTCATTGTCGTAATTATAGGTTTTTTCCTCAGCGTGCTTCTTCCATGACTCGTCGATAAAATTACGCATTGTGTCCGTTGTCACGCGCGAGCCGCAGTAGCCTGAAAATATGCTGTTGCGTGTAAACGAAGGATAGTCATACCATATGTTCCCGAGAAGTATAACAGACTGTTCCGGCATGTTTTTCAAAAGACCCGCGTCGATTGCTTTTTCCGCAACAAGCCGGAGGTATGTTGTCTGGTTTTTATACTGAAGCACTTTCCTGTTTTCCTGCATAACGAAAAGATGCAGAAACAGGGCAAGCAGAACCGTTAATGCGATAAAAACCGTTTTTACGGCATTTCGTTTAATATGTCCCAGAATGAATTCGTACAAAAGAATGAGCAGGAGAACAAACCCGAAACGTATAATGTAAATTGTCAGGTAGCCATCACCCCACTGAAGGTTTTGCTGATATTTCCGGGATATGCCTGTTATAAATGCCGGACACGCAATAAGCAGAAAAGACAGGCCAATAAGGAACTTCGTTCCGGAAAGCTTAAGGTTTACCTTTTTTTTATTCACAACCAGAACCGGTAACAGGTAAGCGAATACAGCAGCCGTTGCAATATCAAGAAAAGTGATTCCCGATTTAAAGCTGTTCAGGAAAGAGCTTAATTTGGTGCCCGTATATAAAATCAAACTTGAAAAGCCGGGCAGTGCCGCAGCCGTCTGTTTTATTGACGTTACTGTTATTTTCCTGATATCCGGATTGAAATTTATTCCGTCATATGAGTGAACTGCATTCATTGAGAAATAAATATAAACAATAAAGCAGCATACCGCTGCTGCAACATATGGTATGGACACCCTGACGGTTTTTTTAAGTCTGTCCGCTCCGGTGTCGTCAAACAAATGGAACGCCGCAAGGGGGTAGACCAGAACGATAGGGTACGATGATTCATATGTGAGAAGGCTTATAATATAAAGAATCGCACTAAGCGCTAAATAGCCCTTTTTTCCCGTATCACGGTATTTTTTCATAAGTATCAGCGATACCGACAAATAAATGACAAGGGTTTGTATAAACATATAGTATCCTATCGTGGGATCGTCTTGCCGGGACAGGCAGAAAAAAAGGGCCGGGAAAAGAATAAGCACAGCGTAAAAAAGCCTGTCGGAGCCTGAATAAGCCTTTGCCATATGCGCGAAGCAAAAAACAGCGAGAATATTCATAACAAGAATATAAATCCTGTATTTTGTTATTGTGTTTAAAAAGTAAAACGTAAGAAACCGCTGTATAATGTGCGCCGGAAAAAACCTTCCGAGCTTTACGATATAGTAATCCATCTGATTGGCCATGAATCCGTACAGGCTTCTGTTCTCATACTGCATGACGGTGTGTATGTTTCTGCTGACAACATCATCTCCATAATACCAGCAGGAGAATATGGGATAAAAACATAAAAGCATGAACCCGGCAAGAGCAAAATGGGCCATATGCCTGTTCAAAAATTTTACTGCCGGATTATCGTCAATGTCCATTATAAACCACCCTGTATTATCATTGCACGGTATATGTGAAATATCCCGGGCACGCACCGCTGTGCGTTTTGTAAGCTCGCTTATTTTTGCGGCTTTTTTTGAACGGCGGAAATACACTGCTTGTACTAATTTTTATTGTCCGGCATAAAATGAAATATGGTTCTTTAAAAGAGTGTGTATTGTTAGTCCGTATTTATTTAAAGGATTTGATCATTATTCGCGGCCGGGAGGCGTCCGTAATGGAAGCTATAAGAGTTATTCCAAACAATGCAGGGTACAGAAAAAAATCAGCCGGGTTAACTTATCGTGAAGCTAAAAAGAGACAGGAGATTTATGGTAAAAACGTATTGCAGTACAGAAAAAAACGATCATGGTTAGTTATTCTGCTTTCACAGTTTACGGATTTCATGGTTCTTGTTTTGTTGGGTGCGACGGCGTTGTCGATGATTATGGGTGAAATCACCGAAGCGCTGACGATTCTTGTTATCGTCCTGTTGAATTCGCTTTTGGGTTTTTATCAGGAGATCCATACCGAAAAAACAATGGAAGCTCTTGCACGGCTGGCTGCTCCGAGAGCAAAAGTTTTCAGGGATAATGAATTGTGTGAATTGCCGGCGGATGAACTTGTCCCGGGTGATTTGATATTGCTTGAAGCAGGCGACAGGATACCGGCAGACGGATATCTTATAGAATCAAATGAATTTCAGGCAGATGAGTCGCTTCTTACCGGCGAATCGATGCCGGTCATGAAGAATGCGCTGCCTGAGGGCACAGTTTTCAGTGAAGAAAAAAGAACACAGAATAAGGCACTCGTGTATATGGGCTGTACAGTAGCGGGCGGGACCGGAAAAGCAGTTATTACCGGGACCGGAATGGATACGGAAATGGGCAAAATCGCCCGCATGATCCAGCAGGCGCAGCCGCAGGATACCCCTCTGCAGAAAAAGCTCGAAACGCTGGGAAGCAATATAGTGACAGGCTGCTTTATTATTTGCGCTATAGTATCGGTAACGGGGATTATCCGCGGCGAAAATGTTTTTTCAATGCTGCTTGCGGGTATAAGTCTTGCCGTTGCGGCAGTTCCCGAAGGCCTTCCCGCGGTTGTTACAATCGCGCTTGCCCTCGGAGTGGGGAGAATGGTAAAAAGAAACGCGCTTGTAAAAAAGCTTCCGGCGGTTGAAACGCTTGGATGCGCAACAGTAATATGCTCCGATAAAACAGGAACGCTGACCGAAAACAAAATGCGCGTCGTGTCAGTTTACAGCGGGAGAACAAGGTATCAGGTTGTCGTCGACAAACAAAAGCATAAAGGCAGGATTACGCTCCAGGGGAAACCTGTCGATCCGAAAAAACTGACTGGTCTGGATCTTATGATGACGACCGGAATTGTCTGCAGCAATGTTAATTTTCATGGGAAGGATGACGAGCAGCCGGACAGCAGCGATTATAGCACTTTTTTCGGGGATCCTACCGAGGTGGCGTTAGTGCGGATGGCTACCGAAAGCGGTTATGATCCGGAAATGACCATGTCAGAAATTCGCAGGATAAGGGAAATCCCGTTTGACTCGAACAGGAAAATGATGTCGGTGATATGCGAAAATTCTTTAAAAGAGAAAATTGTTTTTTCAAAAGGCGCGCCCGAAGTGCTTGTTAAAAAGTGCACGCATATTCTCGTCGCGGACATGGAACGCGCTATTATGGACTATGACTTTGAGCGTATATTGAGGGAGAGCAGTCGGATGGCACAAGGCGCCCTGAGGGTAATTGGCATGGCTTATCGTGTGATTGAGGATGAAAAAGATATTGCCGAAAATCCTGAATATGGGCTTACATTTATCGGTCTGGCGGGAATAATGGATCCGCCGAGGCCTGAAGCGTATGATGCTGTTGAACAGTGTAAAATAGCCGGAATAAAGCCGGTTATGATCACGGGTGACCATAAAGAAACGGCACGCGCGGTAGCGGCGGAATTAAAAATTATTGAAGACGGTCATAACGTTATTACCGGTGATGAACTGGAAAACATGAATGATAACGAGCTTAAGGCGCGGCTCGAGGATACTTTTGTCTTTGCGCGCGTGCTTCCGAAACATAAGCTGCGGCTTGTAAAGGCATATAAAGAAAACGGCCATATTGTGGCGATGACAGGTGACGGAATAAACGATGCGCCTGCGGTAAAAGAAGCCGACATTGGAGTTGCGATGGGTTGTTCGGGAACTGATGTTACCAGGGAAGCGGCATCAATGATCCTTATGGACGACAATTTCTCGACAATTGTTGCCGCTATTGAAGAAGGGCGCAATATATATAATAATATACGCAAGTTCATTCGCTATCTGTTATCGTGCAATATAGGAGAGGTGCTTACAATGTTTCTCGGAATGCTTATCGGCATACCGGTTCCGCTGCTGCCTGTGCAGATCCTGTTTGTAAATCTTGCCACCGACGGGCTTCCGGCAATCGCCCTCAGCATGGAGCCCGGGGATAAGAATACGATGAAACAAAAACCAAGAAACCCGAACGAGCATATTTTCTCAGGCCTGTGGAGGTTAATACTTGTTCGCGGTATTTTAATAGGGGTATCTACACTACTGTCATTTATAACGGTATATTCAATGTCGGGCAGTGTGGAATCCGCGAGAACGGCAACACTGGTTACTCTTGTTCTGAGCCAGTTAATACATGTTTTTGAATGCAAATCCGAAACAGAATCAATATTTAAAATACCGTTCCTTAACAACTTATGGCTTATCGGCGCAGTATTCGTTTCAATATGCCTTCTTGCGGGGGTTGTGTATTTACCGTTCCTGCAAAAGCTTTTTAAAACGGTTTCGCTTTCAGCCGAGTATTGGCTTCCGGTTGCAGGGTTCAGTATGCTAGTGCCGGCGGTAAGCTCGTTTTTAACTGGGCTTTTTAAAAATATTTTTTCTTCCCGATACCATTTTGAAAAGGTATGAATCAAAATAGCCAATACCGTTGTCTTTAGCGCGGGCGATAAAAAACTTTTTTATCTCGAGGCGGTGTTCGTCGTATAACTGGATGCTTTCGAACAATTCTTTATATGACTCGAAAAGTTTTATTTTCATGCTTACAATGTTCTTCAGCGTACATTGCCTCTCGACAAGGCTGTTTTTGTTTTTGACATAGTAATATACCGGTACGTTTAAAGAAGCAAAAGTTTCGGAATATCTTATGTAGTCGAGATTGAACAGGAAATCCTCGCACCAGCTTATATCGGTGCAACATGATATCCTGTGGGCGGTTACAATATCTCTGCGGTAAAGCTTATTCCACATAACGCCGTAGTAAAAATTTGCCGGAGCCTTAACCATATATGACAGGAACTGTTTTTTATTCATTACTTTTTCGGTATCAATATGGCCTTTTTCGGCTTTTTTATCGTTAATAACCCTGTAAAAATTGGCTATTACCATGTCACACTGTGTTTTTTGGATCTTTTCCACTAATGATTTAGTTGAGTTTTTAGGTATCCAGTCATCACTGTCGACAAACTGCAGGTATTCGCCCGATGCGTTTGATATTCCGATATTCCGGGTATCGGAAACGCCGGAGTTGCCTTTATTAATTAAAATTATCCGTGGGTCCTGTTTCGCGTATTTCCTGCAAATAGACATGCTGTTATCGGTACTGCCATCATTTACGATTATTATTTCGGTGTTTCGGTATTTCTGGTTAATTATGCTCTCAATACACCTGGCCAAAGTTTTTTCAGAATTGTAAACCGGTACAATAATACTGACCAATGGTAAGTGCATATTGTATCCTCCAAAAGTTCATATTGTGAAACAGCGGCATATACCTGTATAAATCAGGTACATGCAATGTTTATTAATATTATATCATGAGTTTTAAGAAAATCGTAAGATTTTCACGACACTATTCACGCGGATCCTGATTCGGGTGTTTCGTTTCCTTGGGCGCCAAAGTACATACCAAAATTGATTACAATTTAAAACATGGTGTCCGGACTTGTTATATGGTATATTTAGGTTATTGAAAAACCATATTATGGGAGGTGAAATCGTGAATGTATATAAAAAAATTATAGGCAATATTGGTCTTGTTCTTGAAGAGACGGGTTCTTTTTCGTCGGACAATACTGAAACGTCCGTATATTGCCTTTATGTAACAAACTACTCAAAAGAAAGAATCACCGGAAAAATTGTTCTCGGAACTAATCCGGCAGCAGAAATATATCCCGGAGACAATATTATGATGTCGGTAAAGCCGGAAGGCACCGTTACAACGGAATTTAACGTTACCAGGCCAATAATTTCTAATAAGCCCGAATTGCTTATATCAATTCAGCCGGACGAAGGAAACGAAATAAACGCAAGGTTTGAAACAGAATAATTTTGTTATTGAATTTACCCTCAAAAGCTTACGGATAAAGGATATAAAGAATTTTTATCTTATCTTGATAATTTGGAAAAAATAATAAAGGATGTAAGGACTAAAAATTGTGACAGAAATATATAAACTGTTCCCTTTTTTAAATTTAAGGGTTAGAATAAAGTTAAGGGAGGGAATAGTTTGAAAAAAACACCGTTGTATGAAAGCCATATAAAGCTTGGCGGCAGGATCATCGAGTTCGGGCAGTGGCTTTTGCCCGTGCAGTATACGGGTATAATCGAAGAGCACGAACAGGTCCGTAAAGCCGCCGGGCTTTTTGATGTGTCGCATATGGGCGAGATACTCGTAACGGGCCCGGATGCGGCAGCTTATATTCAAAAACTGATTACGAACGATATTGAATCCGCAAAAGACGGACAGATAGTTTATTCCCCAATGTGCTATCCTGCGGGAGGCACTGTCGATGATTTGCTTGTTTACAAATTCTCTGGCGAAATGTATCTTTTAATTGTAAACGCAAACAATACGAACAAGGATTTTGAATGGATGCTTGAAAACCTTGAAGGAAGGGTGGACATTAAAAACGTTTCGGATGACTATGCGCAGCTTGCGATACAGGGACCGAAAGCGCAGGAAATACTGCAGAAAATAACGTCCTGCCCGCTTCGTGAATTAAAATTTTTCAGGTTTACCGAGAGCGTTTTGCTGGACGGGATAAAGGCAATTATCTCACGAACGGGATATACCGGTGAGGACGGGTTTGAAGTATATATATCGCCTGAAAACGCGGTTTCGTTGTGGGATAAATTATTGGAAGCGGGAGCGGACGACGGCCTTGTCCCGGTAGGACTTGGCGCAAGGGATACGCTTCGCCTTGAAGCAGCACTTCCGTTATACGGAAACGAGCTTGACAGCGATATAACTCCCCTCGAAGCCGGGCTTGAAAGGTTTGTTAAGCTTAACAAGGAAGGCTTTATCGGCCGAGAAGCACTGCTCAGTCAATATCAAAGCGGAGTCAAAAGAAAGCTTGCGGGCTTTGAAATGCTGGAAAAAGGAATCCCAAGAAACGGGTATTCAATACAGAAAGATGGAAAAATTATCGGACATGTTACGTCCGGAAGTTTTTCACCAAGCCTGAAAAAAAGCATAGGTCTGGCACTGGTAGAATCCGTTTATGCCGGGGAGGGCACCGAACTGGATATTGTAATCCGCGGCAGACCTGTTCGGGCGGTTTGTATTCCTTTGCCTTTTTACAATAAAAAATATCAAAAATAAAAGCTGTTTGTATTGAAAGGAAGGTATTTATGAACGAGTTTGAAATCAAAAAATATTCAACGGAGCATGAATGGGTTGGCGTAGATGGGAATAAAGCGTATATAGGCATTTCCGAATTTGCGGCAAATTCCCTCGGAGAAATCGTATACGTCGAACTCCCCGAATTGGGAAGCGAATTGAATGTCGGTGACGTATTGGGCGTTGTTGAATCGGTTAAAGCCGCCTCCGATGTGTATTCTCCGATATCCGGCAAGGTAGTTGAAATAAACGAGGAACTTACCGATAATCCCGAAATTATCAACGAAGACCCTGAAAATAGTTGGATAGCCGTGCTGGAAATAAGTGATCCCGCACAGTTGGATGAACTGATGGATGAAAAGGAATATGAAGAATACTGTGCCGAGGAGGAATAAAATGTCTAAGTATATTCCGAATACCGATGAGCAAAAACGTGAAATGCTTTCTGAAATCGGCGCTGCGGGGATAGACGACTTGTTTTGCGACATATCTGGGAAAATCCGATTAAAAAGCCCTCTTAATCTTCCAAAGCCATTATCCGATATCGAATTGTCAAAACATATGCAAACGCTTTCTGATAAAAACGCGGATACCGATCATTACACATGCTTTCTCGGTGCGGGAGCCTATGATCATTATATCCCGTCAATAATTGACCTGTTGATATCGCGCCAGGAGTTTTATACGGCATATACCCCGTACCAACCGGAAATCAGCCAGGGGACGTTACAGGCCATTTTTGAATACCAGTCAATGATCTGCCTTTTAACTGGAATGGACGTTTCGAACGCGTCTTTGTATGACGGGGCTTCGGCGGTCGCGGAAGCGGTATTGCTCGCATGCCGGGCAACCGGAAGAACACGTGTTTTAGCGGCAAAAACGCTGCACCCCGAAAGCCGAGAAGTTCTAAGGACATATACGAAGTTCTCGGGTATAACCGTTGACGAATATGGATTCCTGGACGGCGCCGCGGACCTTTCCGATCTGGAATCACGGCTAAACCCCGATACGGCCGCGGTTGTGGTTCAAAACCCGAATTTCTTCGGTATTATTGAGGACTTAAAAGAAATTTCAGAACTTGCCCATAAAAACAAGTCTTTACTTATTGTAAGCTGTGATCCGATTTCTCTCGCGCTGCTGAAACCGCCCGGTGAGCTGGGCGCCGATATTGTAGTGGGCGAGGGCCAGTCCCTGGGAAACCCGTTAAGCTTCGGTGGTCCATATCTCGGTTTCTTTGCCGCTACAAAACAATTAATGCGCAGAATTCCCGGCAGAATAGCCGGTGAGACCGTCGATTTGTCGGGCAGGCGCGGTTTTGTCCTTACGCTGCAAACGAGGGAGCAGCATATCAGAAGAGAAAAGGCAACGTCGAACATATGCACGAACCATGCATTGAATGCACTGGCCGCTACGATATACCTTACGGCAATGGGCAAGAACGGCCTTCGAGAAGTAGCTGAACTGTGCGCGCAGAAAGCGCATTACGCATACTCGCGGCTGATAGAAACGGGCAAGTTTTCACCGGTTTTCACCTCCCCGTTTTTTAAGGAGTTTGCCGTGAAATACCGTGGAGATGTGCGTAAGCTTGCCTCGAGGCTTTTGGAGCAGAAAATTCTTGCCGGCTATATCATGGAAAATGACTACCCTGAAATGGACAATGTTCTGCTTGTCGCGGTGACCGAAAAAAGGGCAAAGCACGAGATAGATACTCTTGTTGAAAGGGCGGTGTGTGCATAATGAAAAATGAGACTCTGACTATTTTTGAAAAGAGCCGGCCCGGAAGGAAGGCCTATTCGCTGCCCGAATGTGATGTTCCGAAAAAACCGCTTTCCGAATTGATCCCGGAGCACCTGCTGCGAGACGCCCCGCCGGGACTGCCGGAAGTGAGTGAAGTGGATGCGGTACGTCATTTTACCGAGCTTTCAAAACGAAATTACGGTGTCGATTCGGGTTTTTATCCGCTCGGCTCGTGCACGATGAAATACAACCCTAAAATAAACGAAGAAATAGCGAGAATGAAAGGATTTACGCAAATACATCCGTACGAGCCCGAGGAATCGGTCCAGGGATGTCTTGAGGTGTTGTATAAAACAGGAGAAATGCTTGCCGAAATAACCGGAATGGAGAAATTTTCGTTCCAGCCGGCAGCCGGGGCGCACGGCGAACTTTGCGGGCTTATGATAATGAAGGCCTGGCACGAGAGCCGTAATGATACGGCAAGAAAAAAGATCATAGTGCCGGACTCGGCGCACGGCACAAACCCGGCTTCGGCAGCGGTGGCAGGGTTTGACGTCGTCGAGGTAAAATCCGATGAAAACGGCTGGATAGATTTAAAATCGCTGCGTGAGACAATGACCGAAGAAGTCGCGGGACTGATGCTGACGAACCCGAATACGCTCGGCCTGTTTGACGGCAATATACTTGAAATCGCCGATATTGTCCATGAAAAGGGCGGGCTTCTGTACTATGACGGCGCTAACATGAACGCTATTATGGGTATAACAAGGCCGGGGGACATGGGCTTTGATATAGTGCATCTGAACCTGCACAAGACATTCAGCACACCGCATGGCGGAGGAGGGCCGGGCTCCGGTCCCGTCGGAGTTGTTAAGAATCTTGTTCCGTTCCTTCCGAAACCCGTTGTTGAATATTCCGGAAAATCCTATTACCTTGATTACAATCGTCCTCTTTCTATCGGAAGGGTTAAGTCTTTCTACGGCAATTTTACCGTGGTTTTAAAAGCTTACGCGTATATGCTTTCTATGGGTCCGGAAGGGCTAAGGCGGGCATCCGAAACAGCGGTACTTAACGCGAACTACATCCTTAAGAAACTTAAAGATGACTATTTGCTGCCCTATGATCGCGCTTGCATGCATGAAGTGGTTTTTTCAGCGCTGAAACAGAAAGAATACGGCGTTTCGGCGCTCGATATCGCGAAACGCCTGCTCGATTTCGGATATCATCCGCCGACCGTGTATTTTCCGCTGATTGTAAAGGAAGCGCTAATGATTGAGCCGACCGAAACAGAAAGCAAGGAAACCCTGGACCGGTTTATTTCGGCAATGAAGCAGATAGCAAAAGAAGCGGAAACAAACGCCGAATACTTGAAGTCGGCGCCGCACAGTACCGTTGTTTCAAGGCTTGATGAAGCAAGAGCGGCAAGAAACCCGATATTAAACGAGATGTCCCGGTCGAAAGATTAAATATAAGCGTTATAAAGCCTTGGCGGCTTCTTTAAGGCTATCGTATACATAGTCCGGCTTTATTTCAGAATTTATCAGGTCTTCTGCCTTTGTTTCGCCGGACAGTACAAGCAGGCTGGCCGCGCCGTGGTTATAAGCCGTTGCGATATCGGTATACAGCCTGTCGCCCACAAATACTATGTCGCTTATATCCAAGCCGGTTCTGTCAAGGATAAAATCAACCGTTTCCCGGTAGGGCTTGCCGAGATATTTTGGTTTTACGCCCGTAGAGGCGGTTATAAACGAGCACATTGCCCCGCAGTCGGGAATAAACCCGTCCTCCGTGGGGCAGTTTAGATCCGGATGGGAAGCTATGAAATCGCGGCCGTTTCTTATAAGACGGCATGCGTGGTTAAATTTTTCGTAATTAATGGTCATGTCGAACGTTAACACAACGGCGTCGGCATCTTCTTTGCTTAAGTTTATCCCTCTTTCCCTGAACTGTTCTTCGACAATCTGCGTCGCAAGCAGGAATATTTTTTTACCGGGATAATACTTTTTCAGGAAATTGATCGTCACATCCCCCGATGTGGCGATCTGATCCTTGTTTATCACACATCCCATTGACGCAAGCTTGTTAATATAGTAATCCGACGTTCTTGAAGAATTGTTTGTAAAGAACATGAAGCCTTTTCCCGTCTGCTTAAGCTTTTCAATAAATTCCATCGAACCGTCGATTAAGCTGCTGCCAAGATAAAATGTTCCGTCCATATCGAGAACGAAAAACTTTTTGTTTTTTAGCTCTTTCATTCTTTCACCTTTCCGCTGAATTATGATCCGTTTTTTTCGCGCGCTTCCGGAACATTGCCCGTTGCGACTATATTAATACCCGTGTCGAGCAGGTTTTCCACGATTACATCCCCGATTTTTACAGGCGCTTTGACACAACAGCGGTTAATTTCTTTCATGCAATCCCAAATCAATCGTTTCGGAATAGGTTTTTCCGTTTTAACAGGTACGACCGGAAGGCATCCGTTTTTCACCTTGACGGTACTTGTTACGATTCTTACCGGATTCGTGCATTCAGCCCGGGCATATTCAATCCCGCGTTTGCACTTGTACCCGTTTATGCTGCTTATAGTATCCCCGTTCAGCGTAACCTCAATCAGGCAGCCAACAGGGCAGTTTATGCATACCAATTTTTTCTTCCCCGGCATCTATTGTCCCTCCCCGTTGGTCTTTACTTCTATAACCAGTTCTTCGCCAGCTTTGATTTCCTGGAGGTCTTCGGCTTTCAACTCAAGCGTCTCCATTTCGCCGGGAGTTACCTTTACCTTTTTGCGTTCAAGGAGTATATTGTTCCCGCATCTTGCGGCGAGCTTTACATTTCTATTTACATCGGCAACCCTGAAAAATATCTTCACCGAATTCCGGGATAAAGACTGCTTCCGGATTATCCGCGGGACGGTATACCTTATACCGTTTCCCGCTTTTACGGTTATTGCTTCTTCCCGATCCGGTACATTCGTTCCCAATATATATTCAGCGGCCGATTCTCCCGCCAGTTCGCTTTCATTCGATACATTGTCAACAAGGTCGTGCACATGGGCCACGTTCCCGCACGCAAAAATGCCTTCGACCAATGTTTCCATACGGTTATCAACAACAGGACCCGACGTGACCGGATCAAGCTCAATTCCCGCATCCCTCGAAAGTTCGTTTTCGGGTATCAGGCCTACGGATAAAAGAAGCGTATCACAGGGTACAAATTCGGCAGTTTCAGGAATCGGTTTTCTGTCCTGGTCAACTTCCGCCACCGTAACCCCTTCAAGTCGTTCCTTTCCGTGAACCGCAATAACCGTATGATTAAGCCTCAACGGAATGCTGTAATCATCAAGGCACTGTACGATATTCCGGGTAAGCCCGCTGGAATAGGGCAGCAGTTCGCATACCATTTTCACCTGCGCTCCTTCAAGGGCAAGCCTCCTGGCCATTATAAGGCCGATATCCCCCGAGCCGAGTATTACTACCGACTTGCCGGGCATATATCCGCAGATATTAACATATTTTTGAGCGGTTCCCGCGGTATAAATACCCGACGGTCTTGTACCGGGAATATTCAGAGCGCCGCGTGTTCTTTCCCTGCAGCCCATTGCGAGGATAATGCTCTTTGCCTTTATTGTAAAGACGCCTTCAGCACTGTTCACAGCGGTAACCGTTTTATCGCTGTCTATATTCAGTACCATTGTTTCGAGTAAATATGGAATATTCATCCGGTGCACTTTATCGATAAATCTTGCGGCGTATTCAGGGCCGGTGAGTTCCTCACCAAAATAATGAAGGCCAAAACCGTTGTGAATGCATTGGTTGAGTATTCCTCCAAGGTTGTTTTCCCTCTCCAGGATGAGAACATCCTGGACGCCTTTTTCTTTTGCTTTTACAGCGGCAGCCATTCCGGCCGGTCCGCCGCCAATTACAACCAAATCAACTTTTTTCATGTAAACCCCCTGCAGTTTGTTATTTTGTTTTTTTCAGCAAAAATACTGATTTTCCGCCGGCCTTTGTCACTTCTTCTAAAGGAATTCCGAGTTCTTTCGAAAGTATTTCAATAACTCTCGGGCTGCAGAATCCACCCTGGCACCTGCCCATTCCAGCCCTGGTCCTGCGCTTCACGGCGTCTACATTTCTGGCGCCTATGGTTCGTCGTATGCTTGATACAATGTCTGCTTCGGTTATCTTCTCACACCGGCAGACAATTCTGCCGTGCGCCGGGTCTTTTTTAACGGCTTCATTCCACTGAGATTCGCTCATTTTCCGCGAAGGAATATATTTTTCTATAAACGGGCAAAAATCGGATTTCTCTTCAAGTTTTAATCCGCTTTTTTTAAGAAGATCGGCAACCATTTCACCAATCGCGGGCGCTGCCGTTAATCCGGGAGATTCAATGCCAGCCGCGTGTATAAGTTTTTTATTTACAGGAGAAGGTCCTATTATAAAATCTCCCGTCGAACCCGCAGCTCTTAGACCGGCAAATGACGTAATAATTCCCCTTGTGTCCAAAGAAGGCACTGACAGCCTTGCGACATTGATAACTTCCAACAATCCGCGGGATGTTGTCGATGTATCGCTTTTGTCATGAATATCCTCCGCATTCGGACCTGCAAGAAGATTCCCGTCAACCGTCGGCGCAACGAGTACGCCCTTCCCTTTGTCGGTCGGCAGCTGAAAAATAACACTGTTTACGAGTGAACCGTACACTTTGTCAAGCAGGACATATTCACCTTTTCTCGGGTTAATCCTGAAAGAACGGTCGCCGGCCATTTCAGCGACGGTATCGGAGTATAACCCCGCGGCGTTTACAAGATACCGGCATTCAACGATGCCTTTTGTTGTTTCAAGACGAAACGCATCTCCATCATAGCTTATACCGGTGAGTTCGCATTCAAGTTTAAGCTCAGCACCGTTTTCAACCGCGTTTTCCATTGCGTGAAGAGTCAGTTCATATGGGCAGATAATACCCGCTGAAGGGGCGTAAAGCGCAGCCACGGCGTTAGGAGAAATGTTCGGCTCCATTTCACGCAGACGCTCCGCGCCGATTACTTCAAGATCATCAATTCCGTTCTTCAATCCTCTGATTTTTAGCTCTTCAAGTTCAAAAATATCGTCTTTGCTGAAGCAAACGACCAAAGAACCTGTCATTTTAAAAGATACGTCAAGTTCTTCGGATATACGCTTCATCATTTTGTTCCCGCGTATATTTAAAACAGCCTTAAGGGTTCCCGGCACGGCATCATATCCCGCGTGAACGATCGCGCTGTTTGCCTTGCTTGTACCCATCGCGACATCGGATTCTTTATCGATAACCAATACCGAAAGCCGGTATTTGGAAAGTTCTCTTGCTATAAACGCGCCGGTTACACCTGCGCCTGCAACTACAACGTCGTACAAAACAACATCCCCCTCACGTAAAATAAAGAAGCCGCACAAAACAAAAGCATAAAGCTTTTGTTTTAATGCGACTCCAACTCTCCGCATATAAACATATCATATTTTTCTCTATATAACAATAATAACATTGATAATTTATAATATCAATAGAAAACTTTCGGTCAGCAGATCAAATAAAACACACTTATCGCGCAGCCCAGCTTTTCGCGCATTCTACCGCTTTGTTCCACCCGTCAATATAAAGCCTGCGCTTTTCATCCGGCATCATCGGGGTGAATTTGCGATCCAATACCCACGAACTGCATATCTCGTCTATGCTCTGCCAGACTCCGGCTGCCAATCCGGCCAGGAATGCGGCGCCTAAAGCCGTAGTTTCCCTGACCACGGGACGGCTTATTCCGATATTGCATATATCCGACTGGAACTGCATTAAGAAATCGTTCACGCTTGCACCGCCGTCTACTTTCAGTTCGCGCAGTTTAATGCCCGTATCCTGTTCCATCGCGTCGATCACGTCCTTGGACTGGTACGCAATTGATTCCAGAGCCGCACGGATAATATGCGACCTGTTTGAATTCCTTGATAAACCCAGTATCGTACCGCGGGCGTACATATTCCAATGCGGCGCTCCCAGCCCGGTAAACGCGGGCACGATGTATACGCCTTCATTCGATTCGATCTTATTAGCAAAGTATTCAGAGTCTTCCGCATTCTGTATAAGCCGCAGTTCGTCCCGTACCCATTGAATGACGGCTCCCGCTATAAAAACGCTGCCTTCTATCGCATAGTTTACTTTATCGCCTACGGTTGCCGCAATCGTTGTCAAAAGGCCATGATCGCTTTTGCAAAGTTCTTCACCGGTGTTCATCAGCAGAAAACATCCTGTGCCGTAAGTGTTTTTGGCCTCGCCAGCTTTAAAGCATGTCTGGCCGAAGAGCGCGGCTTGCTGGTCACCGGCACAGCCCGCTATCGGGATTCTGGCGCCGCCGATTTCCACATAACCGTATACCCTGCTGCTGCTTACAACTTCCGGCAGCATATTCTCCGGAATGTCGAGCATGGCACATATCTCCGAATCCCAGCAGAGGTCTTTTATGTTATACAGCATGGTACGGCTCGCGTTAGTATGATCGGTGACATGAACCTTGCCGTCGGTCAGTTTCCATATCAACCAACTGTCCACGGTGCCGAAAAGCAGCTTGCCCTGTTCGGCCATTTCCCGTGCACCCTCAACATTGTCAAGAATCCATTTCAGCTTTGTTCCTGAAAAGTATGCGTCTATGAGCAAACCTGTCTTGTCCTTAATCATGTCCGAGTATCCCTTCGATTTCAGGTCCTCACAGATAGGCGCTGTTCGTCGGCACTGCCATACTATTGCATTATATATTGGCTGGCCCGTATCTTTGTTCCATACGATTGTCGTTTCCCTCTGGTTTGTGATTCCTATCGCGGCTATATCCCGGGCGGACAGACCGCTTTGTGCCAGCACCTCGGTCATGACCGAATACTGTGTGGAGTATATCTCCATAGGATTGTGCTCGACCCAGCCGGGTTTGGGATATATCTGGTTCAACTCCTTTTGCGCTATGGAAACGATGTTTTGCTTTTCATCGAAAATTATCGCACGGCTCGAAGTCGTACCTTGATCCAAAGAAATGATAAATTTGCTCATAAGTAACTCTCCTTAATGTCTTTTCTCCTATCCTTATTATAAGTCTTTGGCTGTGTGGAGACAACGGGTTTTATCCGCGCCTCCACACAATTAGTGATTTTACAGCCAGGTTAATGTGTTCGAACAGGATATCAGCGTTGCAATGATTCCGTTTATTATGCCTGGCAGATAAGGATTGCCGGTTACCCGGTAGATCTTGCGTGACATGATCGTTGTCACCGGGAGGATGACAAGAATGGGAATCAACCAGACGATAAACATGCTGCCGGGATCCGTCCATACCATAAAGCCTGTAATAAAGAACTTAATGTACTGGATCGCCAGAATTACCAGCGGCGGGATTGCGTTGAAAAATGCTACAACCGCTGTATTAACCCATTGCTTTTTCCCCAGCGTGTTGTAATTGAAAGAATTTGCAGCCACAGATTGAGCCAAATAGTAGATTAGGAACAGTACCATATATGGAAATACCGCGGTATATATCTTAGTCGCATCAAATGCCTTGACAGCCAGAACCCAGATGCGGAAGTCAGACTTGAAGAAATAGTCTGCAAAGAAAACGCAGCCGTAGGAAACAGATACAACGATTATCGCCAGTAAAACAGTTTTGCCGAGCTTTTTCAAACCTATCTTTACTCCGGTGTCGGTAAGATTGTATCCGTTTTTCTTCCCGTAAAAATTATAAAACGCGATCATGCTTAGAACCGCGAATAAGCCAACTACCGCAGCCCAGAAGGAGATACCCCAGGGAGAGCTTTGTGCCCAGGGTTGCCTGGTTATCGTAAAAGAATTGATATTGCTCAATACAGGTATGAATACAATAGCACCGAATAACGCAGTGGCGCTGATGCCACCCCAGAACCATGCCTTGCCGCCTGCCTGGAGTGTTCTGGGCGCTACAATCTCTTTCGCGCGCAACGGTGAGAAAAACGGGGTATATAGCATCAGGATAGTGAAATTCACGACAAAGATTGCGAACCCAATCAGTCCCACCAGGTTGAAGAACTCTTTCCACTGCCACACCTGGTTTGCAGCAGCGATTGGACGAGGAGCGCCAAGCGCTTCGTCAAAGAATTCAATAGTAGCAGTGGTGGACCGTTTCGAGAAATGTGACCAGGGGTGTGTGATGGCGGGATTATAAATTACCCGTATCGCTTCTTTTCCATCAATAACTTCACGGTAGATTGTTCCTCCGCTGCGTTTTTCAAGTCCTGTCGGATCCTTGCCGAAATGCAGAAAAGACTGTGCGTTGCCGTACTGGACATAGTCTCTTGGGGAAGTAGGGTTTCCGTTCTCGTCTGTGTCCACCATGAAAAATTCGTCATACTGTGCCGCTATAATTCCCACATCGCGGTTACCATAAATATTTACGTATTCCTGTGTCTCCTGATTTTTATACGTAGCATCCGCGCAGTTCAGAAGCGCCGCGGATATTAGCTGCACAGGAGCCTCATTGTCCGCTCCGACGGCCGCGTCGCAAGACCAACCGCCCAGGGAATGCCCTGTGATCCCAATCCTTTCTGAATCAACATAATCCAATGAGGCAAGCATTTTGACCGCTTCGTACATCCCATTCAGCACATCGACAATAATAGGCACATTCTCTGAGTGTCCGTGGGAAGGCATGTCAATCGCCAGCACGACATAGCCGCGTCGGGAAAGTTCCACGAAATTAGCATCCTGCATCTCACGGTTATTAAACATTCCGTGACTTGTTACAATGGCCGGAGCTTTATTTTCCGCGGAGACTCCGGCAGGGACAAACAGCAATCCGCTAAGTTTTACACCGATACTTGTTTCCCAGCGCAGATCCTTGATGGTCACTTTCCCTCCCGATGACTGAATCACGGAGACAAAAATCATGCTCACCAGCATCAATACGACAGAGATACTGAGCCAGATTTTGGCCCTCTTCCTTGTTAGATCCATACATAATTCTCCTTTCTTTTTGAATTAGAAGAGATTCTGCTTTTTACCCGCAGAAAGTGGAAATGAGAAAAACACACCCCCTTTAAACTGTTTATTGTTAATATCAAACGATTACGTCTTTATATATAAAACGGTGGCCAGACAAGTTGCATCATTGATCAGAATTACGCCCGATTGCTTAAGAACAGCGGTATATATTTCGCATTCAAATAAAAAAGAGTAAAACATAAAAAAGCCGTTTTTTTCTCAGAACAGCATTTTCATACCTTACTCCATAACTCACGTATGAAAAAAATATTTACTTTTATAGTTAGTATATAAATATTGTTGAGTTTTGTCAACGGGTTTTTTACAATCTGTTTTCATTATTGTTACAGCTTGTTTACATAATTATTGCTGTAAAATAAATTTGCGACTCAATGAAAATGATTGAGTTTAATGCTACAATGGCATGTACGGAGATTCATTCCATATATGCATAAATATACTGTAAAAATCTGCTTGACGATATACAAGTTTAGCAATACCATAAATAGTAAACACACGATATACACCGCAGGCCACATTAATTTGCATGCTTTTTATGGTGTCCGTACTTTATTCCGATTTACGTTTTGGGATATCGGCCCAGGCACAAAACAACAAATTACTGCACCGGTACGACATTATGTGTGCAAAAATAAAACGTGAAAGAGGGGTTTGGAATGCAACATTATCTTGAACAAGAGTTTGATTATAATAATGAAAACCTGGTTTCCGCCTATGATGAACTGCCGTTGTGGTCTTCACCGTTCGGGCTTTTAATGCTGGAAAAGATCAGGTTTCGTCCAAGCATTAAAGCGCTCGATGTGGGCTGCGGCACGGGATTCCCGTTGCTGGAATTATCACAGCGTTTTGGCTCGTCATGCCGGTTTTACGGAATTGATTGTTGGGCGGGAGAGGTAAAAAGGTTAAAGAAAAAAATTGAGGCTTATGGTTTGAAAAATGTTTCCGTTGTTCAGGGTAATGCCGCGGACATGCCGTTTGAAAATAATTATTTTGATTTGGTTGTTTCAAATCTTGGGATAAACAATTTCAAGGATTTTGATAAAGTGCTGAATGAGTTATATAGAGTAACCAAACCGGGCGGCGGGCTTGCATTTACTACAAATCCGCCCGGAACAATGAACGAGTTTTATGAAATTTTTGAAACGGTGCTGCTTAAGTTGAATTTACATGATGAATTGAACAGGTTAAGATCACATGTTTCCCAATCAAGGAAATCAATAAACGAGATAACCGGATTGCTCAAAAAGACCGGGTTTGATAATATCAATACCTGTGAAAGTACATATTCAATGAGATTTTTGGATGGCAGTTCGTTTTTAAATCATTATTTCATCAAGCTGGCTTTCATGGGTGAATGGAAAAGTTTAATATCGCCCCGAAACCTGGAATTGGTATTTAATAATCTTGAAAATGAACTGAACTTATACGCGGGTAAAAACGGGGAACTGAAATTAAGCATACCGGTAGTTTATATTGAATGTGAAAAGCGGGATGATTTTCGATAAGGGAAGGTAAAGTTTATTGGGGCTTCCACCGACGGGGTTTGTTGAAGATGAACCGAACTGTACGATTTCAACGGAGTGGAAAACAATGAGTCAGAATAGAAAAATAGAAACAATGAGCGATTTTTTTAACAATCGCGCTGATATATACGATGATCATATGATTAAAGAACTTGATTTGAATGTGTTTTATGACGAAATTGCCGAGTGTATACCCAAAAACAGAACTAATATTAAGTTGTTGGATTTAGGCTGCGGAACAGGTCTTGAACTTGAAAGAATATTCAGGATTTATCCCTTAGCCGTAGTTACCGGCGTTGACTTGTCAAGCAAAATGCTGGATATACTCAAAGCAAAATATAAAGACAAAATGAGCCAATTAAAGCTTATATGTCAATCCTATTTTGATATTGATTATGGAAACGGTGTTTATGATGTAGTTTTGTCAACATACTCGCTTCATCATTTCAGCAGGGAACTGAAACTGTCCCTGTACAGAAAAATTTATAGCTCGCTTAAAGAGGATGGTATATATATCGAGGGCGATTACACGGCAAAAACAACAGATGAGGAAAACCGTTTTATTGTAGAGAGTGAACGTATACGAAAAGCAGGCGGCATAACCGATGGGTTATATCACATTGATATTCCGTTTACTGCGGAGACACAGATGAATTTATTAAGACAGGCGGGTTTTAAAAGGGCTGATATAAAGAAACAGTGGGATAAAACAACGATATTCGTATGCGAAAAGAATTTAAAGAACGTGAACATTCACGCTATACGAATATGAGACTGACTTTGATTTGATTGCAGTTAACATCAATTTGTCATACTATTCACGCGAAACAATTTTGTCTGTAAAGACATAAAAGGGGATAGATTATGTTAGAGATAAGGAAGATAGAAAATATAGATCAGAATTGCGTGAGGGTGATAAGAGATTCATTTATCACTGTAGCTAATGAATTTAATTTAACCAAAGAAAACGCTCCGACAAACCCTGCGTTTATTGAAATAGAATCCTTACGGGCTATGAAGCAGAAAGGCATCGATATGTACGGCGCGTTTTTAAATAATGCTATTATAGGTTTTGTTGCTATTGAAAAGTCAAGCGGTGATTTGTACTTCATGGAAAAGTTGGCCGTATTGCCCGAATACCGGCACAACGGGTATGGAACACGATTGATTGATTTTGTTGTAGAAACCGTAAAAAAAGCGGGAGGGAAGAAAATTTCAATCGGAATTATAAATGAGAATAAAGTATTAAAGGATTGGTATATAAGAAATGGTTTTTCCGAAACCGAAATAAGAAAATTTTCTCATCTGCCATTTACTGTTTGCTTTTTGGAGCGGACAGTTTAGGATTATATATGTTAACCTTATGGCATCAAAAGGCAGAGAATCGTTTAATAAAAAAATTGGTTTTATGGAAAAGCAGATATTTTTAACTATAAAAATAGGAACTATGTGAGGTCGGTTTTATGATAAATCATGTAGGAACCCGGAATATTGAAACAAAAAGATTGATTCTAAGAAAGTTTACGATGGATGATGCTCAAAACATATTTGATAATTGGGCTAATGATGCCCAGGTAACTAAGTATCTGCAGTGGAAGCCGCATCAGAATATTGACGTTACTAAAAGCATTCTTAATGACTGGATAAAATCATATGAACGGCTTGATTGTTATAATTGGGCAATAGTTTATAAAGAAAACATGCAAGCTATAGGCTCGATATCATTGGTTGATTTTTCCGATTTACATAAATGGTGCGAAGCAGGTTATTGCCTATCCAGGAATTATTGGAACAGCGGGATTATGACCGAAGCTTTAAAAGCAGTAATAGATTTCTGTTTTACAAAAATCGGGTTTAACAGGGTACAGGCTTTCCATCATGCCGAAAACCAGGCCTCCGGCAGGGTTATGCTGAAGTCGGGCATGATATATGAAGGAAGGTTGAGACAATACCGGGCCAACACGCGGGGAGAATTTGTTGACTGCGATATGTATGCCATTCTGAGAGACGATTATCTTAACCGGGATAATTCATAAACTCCATAATTTCTTTTTTCCTGTGGAAATGGCAAGGGCGCCTGAACCGAGTATTTTTATTACATCATCTTTTGATTCGACAAACCCGCCGGCTATTACGGGCATTGGAATCTGTGCGCTGATCCGTTGTATAATGTCGGGCATGATTCCAGGCAGTACCTCTACCATATCAGGCTGGACCGAAAGAATCGACTTAACGGAATTCTCATAGGACTGACTGTCAATCAAAAACACTCTTTGAATTGCAAACATACCTTTGCCCATCGCGTATTTTATGTGGTTGTTTTTTGTACTTATTATGCCGTGGGGTTTAATCAGATCGTGAATGTAATCAATCGCCCTGTTGTCCTTTCCTATTCCTTCAAGCATATCCATGTGTATGAAGACGTTTTTACCGCTTTTTTTAACTTTGTCAACAGCAGAGTATATGTTAAAAATATCGGCATGCAGAAGAAAAATTGTGGATACCGGCGCCTTTATTGCATCCTCCAGGTCCTCCTCGTACCTGATAGCGGCTATTACGGGATTTTCTTCAATTTTTCTTAAGATTTCGTTCTTTTCCATACATATATGTCCTTTGCCCAAAATGCATTTAAATACTGCTCTCTTCTTTTTTAATATTACTTGATACTTCCCTGTGCGTCAAATGAAAACAATTATACCCATTATATTACTACAATGAAACCATAAACGGGAGTTTGACAGTTAGTTACTGAAAATCAATTATCAAAAAGTCTGAAACCCATTGAAAAATGGGCTTTTTTTATGCAAATAATCTGTCAAATTTCTAAAATTATATCGTTGTACGGTGTTGTATTGTTATGTATTTTATGTTATAATGAACGTATAATACATATGAAAGAAGTGTGTGCGTATGAAGCTTAATTACGATAGGAAGTCCAAGGACCCAACCTACTTTATACAGGTCGGTATCCGCAACGGAAAGAAGGTTACAACTAAAAATATCGCAAGAATCGGCAAACACTCGGAACTGCTCAAAATCACCGATGATCCTCTTGCTTACGCAAAAGAGCAGGTTGCTAAGTACAATGAAGAAGCAAAGAAAAATAACAAAGTTGGTATGGAAATACACCTTGATTTCGCTCAAAAAATCAGAGCAACTGATGCGGCTGTTTCCGCGAGTATGTTGAA
>LFRV01000112.1 GCA_001512485.1 Clostridiales bacterium DTU069
GCTTTTTTATTAGGAGGTTTAATATATGAAAAGCAAAGGCTTTATATTTTTCTTAACTGTAATACTTGTACTGCTTATGTTTACATCCTGTACCCAGGAGAAAAAGATTGAACAAATCAAGGTTGTTGTTCCCGCGGGTGCGACTGCCGTAAGCATTGTTAAGCCGATGAAAGATACTGTCGAGCTCGACGGAACAAAAATTGAATACGAAGTAGTTCCCACAACAGATTTGATTGTCGCAAGATTAACCGCAAAAGAGGCGGATCTGGCGATTGTTCCTGTTAATCTTGCAGCGCAGCTTTATCAGAAACAAATGCCGTATAAGCTTACGTCCGTAGTTACATGGGGCAACCTTTTCATTGCGTCAACGGAAGATATTGAAGGATGGGACGCCTTGAAAGGTGAAGATGTTTATATGATGGGAAAAGGCCTTGTTCCCGATATAGTATTTAGAACACTGTGCAAGGAAAATGGAATAGATCCCGATACCGATATAAACATCATATATTTATCCGGGGCAACGGAGCTTGCGCCTAATTTCCTTGCAGGGAATGCAAAAATATCGATGCTTCCGGAACCTGTTTTAACTACGGTTAAGCTAAAACAGCAAAATACTAATGTATTTCTGGATTTACAGCAGGAATGGAAAAAGTCGTTTGGGACCGACCTTGGGTTTCCGCAGGCAGGTATTTTTGTCAGCGAAGATTTAATCAGGGATAATCCGGGTTTTGTAAAAAGTTATATACAAGTGTTGAAGGAAGGAATGGATTGGATTAATGAAAACCCCGGAAAGGCCGGTGAATATGCGGAAGAAATGGAGCTTGGGCTTCCGGCGGCTGTTGTTGAAAAATCAATGCCGGGCAACAATATAAAACATGAGTATGTGAAGGATGTACGCACCGCGCTTGATTCATTCTTTGAAGTCCTTTATGATTTTAACCCCGAAACAGTTGGAGGCAAACTCCCGGATGATGGACTGTATTATGAGATACAGTGATGATTATTAAGTTTATAATCTGTTTAAGCGTATAATACAGCGAGGAGGAAAATTAAAACACATCGTATGGTTTGGTTATAAGTATCCTGTAACAGTAAAAGAAGCGGATACATCCTGTTAAGTAATAAAATATAGCGGGTAAAACATGAAAAAGCAGTTTAGAAAACTATCATACGTATTATTTATAGCGTTATTTGTTGTTATATGGCACTTTTTGTCCCTGGGAAGGAAAACATTGATTTTTCCTTCCCCTTATGAAGTGCTGCTTTCTCTTGTTTCGATTGTCCGCTCTGGTATTTTTATCGCTGTTGTTTTCAATACTTTAAAAACAATATTTTTAAGCTTTGTCATTGCTTTCGTTCCGGCGCTTGTATTAGGTATATTCAGCAAGCTTGTACCGGTTGTATACATCGTGATGGATGGTGTTTCCGCCGTTGCGCGTTCAATTCCGACGGTTGCAATCATCCTTATGGCTTTATTACTGCTGCCTGTTTCACTTACTCCCTTAGTCATATGCTTTTTCGTTGTTTTTCCCGTTCTATATATCAATATTGCTGAAGGGCTTGTGAGCGTCGACGGGCGTCTGCTTGAAATGGCGAGAAGCTACCGGATAAATAAAAGAAAAATAATAACGGATATATACATTCCTTCGCTTAGGCCTTTTTTGATAGCGGGAATACGTTCCGCGATAGGGTTGAGCTTTAAGATAATAGTAACCGCCGAGGTTTTCAATTTCGTGAACAGCAATACAATCGGAGCCCAGATGTATATGCATAAAATACAAATAGATCTCGCGGGAATAATCGCATGGACGATTGTTGTAGTTGTAATTTCACTCCTGGTTGATTTCATATTGAAAAAGCTGTTTGAAAGGAGTGAAATACAATGGTAAAACTTATTGATATACACAAGCAGTATCAGAATGTAAACGTGCTTGACGGAATAGACATGGAGTTTGAAGAAGGCATGATAACGGCTATTTTAGGCCCGTCCGGATGTGGTAAAACGACACTTCTGTCAATTACCGCAGGCTTAATCGAGCCAACCCGCGGTGAGGTAATCGGAATGGAGTTAAAAAAATCGGGTTTTATATTCCAGGAACCAAGGCTTCTTCCGTGGAAAACAGCGATTCAAAACCTTGAATTCGTCCTTCCTGACAGTATCGATAAAGCGGATAAAAAAAGGATATGCAGCGATATTCTTGATCAGGTAGGCCTTTCGGGCTTTGAAAAGCATTATCCTTCACAGCTCAGCGGGGGCATGAGCCAGAGACTCGCTATGGCGCGGGCTTTTATAGTTGACTCCGATATTCTTTTTATGGACGAACCTTTCCAGTTCCTGGATTTAAAAAGACGCGAGCAGATGATTGAACTGCTGAAAAGTTTATGGGTCAAAAGAAAGCCCATGGTAGTTATCGTTACTCATGACGTTCATGAGGCTCTTCTTTTATCGGATAAAATATATATCCTTTCGGATAAGCCGGCAAAAATTATAAAAGAGATAAGAAACCCGATGCCCTTCGGTTCGAGAACGGTAAAAAACACGGAGTTCTATAAGCTTGAGCAGGAAATTATAAATAACTACCTTTTGCGCTGATCGGCATATTCTTTTAATCCCCTTGTACGTATATGAAAACTTATGTATTATGTTATTGTGTTTTTAAATAATTACAAAGAAAGGGTCTGTAATGCTTCGCAAGGATTTTTATTATGATTTGCCCAAATCGCTTATAGCTCAGCATCCGTCAAGGGAAAGAGATATGTCGAGGCTTCTTGTTCTTGACAGGAAAACAGGCAAAACAACTCATGTTTTGTTTAAAGATATAGCTGATTACCTGAAAAAAGGCGACTGCCTTGTTATAAACAATACCAGGGTTATACCAGCGCGTTTGCTAGGGGAAAAAGAAAGCACCGGCGGCAAGGTAGAGTTTGTCCTTTTGAAAAAGAAAGGCGAAGATATCTGGGAGGTAATACTTAAGCCCGGAAAAAGGGCAAAAATAGGGTCAAGTTTTGTATTCGGCGGGGGAATACTTAAAGCAGAAATAATTGATATTGTTGAAGAGGGAAACAGGCTCGTCAGGTTTTTCTACGACGGGATTTTTGAAGAGGTTCTCGATAAAGTGGGGATTATACCGCTGCCTCCGTATATTACGTCGGAAATAGAAGATTATGAGAGATACCAGACCGTTTATTCGCGTTTAAAAGGTTCAGCCGCGGCGCCCACCGCGGGCTTGCATTTTACCAAAGAGCTTATTGACGGATTGAAAGTCAACGGGGTTAAATTTGCCGAGCTTACGCTTCATGTCGGCATTGGCACTTTCCGTCCAGTAAAAACTGAAAATATTGAAGAACATCACATGCATAAAGAGTATTACAGCATAGGCAAAGAAGCATGTGAAACGATAAATGAAACAAAATCAGGCGGCGGGCGTATAATCGCTGTCGGAACAACAAGCTGCCGGGTTCTTGAAACAGTATCTTCCGATGACGGGTTTGTGACGCCCGGCGAAGGGGAAACAGGAATATTTATTTATCCGGGTTACCGATTTAAAGCCATAGACGGGCTTATAACCAATTTTCATCTTCCAGAATCTACATTACTGATGCTTGTAAGCGCTTTTGCCGGCAGGGAAAATGTTTTAGCAGCGTATAATGAAGCAATAAGCATGAAATACCGGTTTTTCAGTTTTGGTGACGCAATGCTGATTATTTGATTTTTAATCAAATTCTAATCTTTGACTAACGGGTTTTTCATAGTGATGCGATAATCTTATATTAACCAAATGCATCAAGTCGGTTTTTGCAGTCTTTTGACATTGTAACGCATTGCAATTTAAAAAGATGCGCGAACAATGTATTTAACTGCAAAAGCCCTTTAGGAGGATGAAAACATGGAACATAACAAAAACGGCAGGTTTGTTTGGGGAATAATACTGGTATGTGTCGGATGCCTGTTAATACTGATTAACTTAGGCGTGATTCCTTCGTTTGGAAGGCTGATAGGTCTTTTCTGGCCGCTTATTCTTATTTTTATGTCTTTAATGTTTCACGTCGGGTATTATACAAACAGGAACAACGTTGGATTGCTGGTTCCGGGCGGCATTCTGTTGACGATCGGCATTATTTGCCAGGCTTCAATGCTTTGGAATTTGTGGGGCTTTTTATGGCCCGGGTTTATTCTTGCTCCGGCAGTAGGCTTGTTTGAACTTTATATATTTGGAAACAGGGAAAAAGGCTTGCTAATCCCGGTTGGGATACTATCCGGTTTGTCGTTGATTTTTTTCACAGGAAATCTCCGGTTGCTTGGAGTATTCGCGAAATACTCGATCCCAATCGCTTTAATCCTGGTCGGTGCTATCATTCTTTATAAAAATAAAAAACAGCATGACCAATATTATGCCCAAAATGGTGGGCAAGACAAATATGAAGGAAACAACGGTATTTAATCAATTTAGTATCAATGCATAAAAACGGTGCTGCAGGTGGGCGTAAACTAAAAGAAGCGAACCGGTTTCCGCGGTTGACATGAAACAGGGCAAAAGATATTATTAAACTGATTATTGACAGCAAAGGATGTTTTTATGGCGGCGGTTAAGTACGAACTTATTCATAAATGTAAACAAACAGGAGCAAGGCTTGGGAGGGTTCATACTCCTCACGGAAACTTTGATACTCCTGTTTTTATGCCTGTTGGTACTCAGGCCTCGGTAAAGGGAATGTCTCCCGATGAAGTAAAAAGCATCGGGGCAGAAATTATTTTGGGCAACACCTATCACCTTTATTTGAGACCGGGCTGCGAAATAATAAAGGAAGCCGGAGGGCTGCACGCATTTATGAACTGGGATCTTCCGATCTTAACAGACAGTGGCGGTTTCCAGGTTTTCAGTCTTGCCGATCTGCGCGATATAAAAGAGGAAGGGGTTACCTTCAGGTCCCATATAGACGGCTCAAAACATTTTATTTCGCCAGAGAAATCAATAGAGATACAAAACATTCTTGGAGCCGATATTATTATGGCTTTTGACGAGTGCGTCCCTTATCCGTGCGAATACGAATATGCTAAAAAATCGATGGAAATGACAACAAGGTGGGCGATACGCTGCATGGAAGCCCATAAAAACACGGAGACACAGGCATTGTTCGGCATTATTCAGGGAAGTGTATATGAGGATCTAAGGCGTGAAAGCGCAAAACAGATAACGGCGCTTGATCTGCCCGGATATGCGATAGGGGGCCTTAGTGTAGGCGAACCTGCCGAAATTATGAATGATATCCTCGAAAAAACAGTGCAATTTATCCCTGAAGACAAACCAAGGTATCTTATGGGAGTTGGAAGTCCCGATTATCTTATAGACGGCAGCATCCGCGGTATTGATATGTTTGATTGCGTGCTGCCTACAAGGATTGGCAGAAACGGTACCGTTTTCACTTCAAAGGGCAGGATAATAGTACGGGACGCGAAATATGCAAAGGATTTTTCACCGATTGATCCCGAATGTGACTGCTACGCATGCCAAAACTTTTCGCGCGCATATATCAGGCATTTGTTCAAAAGCGGCGAAATGTTCGGCTTAAGGCTTGCTACATGGCATAATCTCAGATTTCTTACGAAACTGATGGAAAATATACGTGATGCGATTAAAAATGACAGACTTGCCGATTTCAGAAAAGAATTTTTTGACAAATTCGGTTATACCGCCAAGACTGATTCGGCGCCGAAATGCTGAATAAAAACGCAGTTCAAAAAAATATTGCCGCCGGATAACCGGCGGGCGGTTAAATAGTTTTTATTTTCAATACAAGCAGAAAAATAAACGGTTGAACTGGCTGGTTTTATTTAGTATAATGTTTGTTGTGATTTTGGAAAGAATGCTTATGTTTTTGTATAACAGGAAAAAATTCAGTTATATAAAGCCTTCTTTCAAAAGTCCGAAGCAGTTGACTATTTAAAGCTATACATATAGTTATGAAAATAAGTCATTTGGCTATATTTTCTAGGTATGAAAGGAGAAATCATATGAACCTGTTATTAACGGCTTTTGCCGAAGGCGCGGCAACCGATGCTGCCGAAATGGCCGGGGGAGGCTGGTTAGCGTTTCTTGTTCAATTCGGTCCGCTTATCCTGTTATTTGTGCTTATGTATGTAATATTAATACTTCCGCAGCGTAAAAAGGAAAAGAAAGTACGTGAGATGATTAACCAAGCCATTGTCGGCGATAAAGTTATTTCAATCGGCGGAATAGTTGGCAGAATAATAAATATCAAGGATGACGAGTTTACTATCGAGTCAGGAAATGAAAGAACAAAGATAACAATAAAGAAATGGGCAGTAAAAGAAGTGGAAAAACCAATTTCTGAATAAAGAATGCGGTAAATATTTCAGCCTTTGAATAAGCAGGAAAAGAACAGTATAACCCCGGCCCGGAAGGACGGGGTTTGTTATAATTCGGCCTGATTGTATTGGCCGGTTATCCGGAGGTAAAAAGGTTGGTAGAATATCTTGCCATCGGAAAAATTGTAAATACGCATGGCGTACACGGAGAAATGAAAGTAATTCCATTAACTTCCGATATCTCGCGCTTTGATTACCTTAAAATTGTATGGGTAGAGAAAGACGGGAAGTTAACGGAACACTTTGTAAAAAAAATACGGTATCATAAAAAGTTTGTTCTTATTACGCTCAGTGGTATTGATACCGTGGAAAAGGCTTTGGAATATAAGAACTGTTATATCAATGTAAACAGGAAATACGCGCGTCTCCTTGACGAAGATGAATATTTTATTGTCGATCTTTTGGACTGCCAAGTTTATCAGGATGATGTTCTGCTTGGCAAAGTTACGGACGTGCTTCAAACCGGTGGAAATGACGTGTATGTCGTTTCCGGGGAAAAATACGGTGAAATACTTATACCGGCGATTATCTCGGTTGTTCTCGATGTTGATATTGAAAAAAAAAGAATATCGGTAAAACTCCCTGAAGGGCTGGTTGATAACAATGATCTTTGATGTATTGACGCTGTTCTCTGAAAGCATAGATAGGTTTCTGTCGGAAAGCATAATAGGAAGAGCGCGTGAAAATGGGCTGATAACCGTTAATTGTTATAATATAAGGGATTTTTCGCTTGACAAGCATAAAAAAGTAGATGATTATCCTTATGGAGGCGGCAGAGGGATGGTAATGATGGCGCAGCCGATATATGACGCATGGCTTCATGTTACGAAAAAGTTGTCCTACCGGCCTAAAACTATATATATGAGCCCGCAGGGGAAACCTCTTAATCAGAATATGGCTTTGCGGCTAAAGCAGGAAGGGCATATAATTATACTATGCGGTCATTATGAAGGTGTGGATGAGCGTGTGCTTGAAGAAATAGTTGACGAGGAAATATCCATCGGGGATTATGTCTTAACCGGCGGCGAGCTGCCGGCGATGGTTCTTATCGATTGCATAAGCCGCCTTGTGGAAGGTGTGCTTCCGTCAAAGGAAGCATACAGCTGCGAATCGCATTTCAACGGGCTTCTTGAATACCCGCAGTACACGCGGCCGTATGAATTTTTAAACAAAAAAGTTCCCGACATCCTATTGTCCGGACATCATGCCAACATAGAAAAATGGCGTTTTGAGAAAATGATTGAAAATACAAAGAAAAAGAGACCCGATTTATATTTGAAATATGTAGAAAATGAGAAATCAGGCGATTGACGATTTTTGTTTATAAAAGAAAAGGTGGTTTCATTGGGTAATAACGCAAAAAAAGAACCTTTGGCATATCGAATGATGCCCCGGACGCTTGAGGACTTCGTCGGCCAGGAACATATAGTTGGCAAAGGCAAACTTCTTGAAAGGATGATTCGCGCCGACAGGGTATCATCAATAATACTCTATGGTCCTCCGGGTACGGGAAAGACGTCACTTGCCCGTATAATCGCGAATACGACAAAGTCTGTTTTCCGCCAATTGAACGCTGTTACTGCTGGGGTTAAGGATATAAAACAGATTGTTGAAGAGACTTCCAATACATTTCTTAACCCGTCGGGGCGCTGCGTATTGTTCATAGACGAAATACACCGTTTTAACAAGGCCCAGCAGGATGCTCTGCTTCCATATGTAGAGAACGGACTCGTCGTTCTGATAGGCGCGACGACGGAAAACCCGTTTTTTGAAGTAAACAAGGCATTAATTTCACGTTCCACCGTTTTTATGCTGAATCCTTTAACAAATGAAAATGTAATTGATATAATTTTAAAAACCCTAAGTGATAAAGAACGCGGGCTTGGAAACCTTGATATAGATATTGACAGGGAGGCGCTTGAACTTTTGGCAGAATTGGCTGGAGGCGACGCAAGGATCGCGTTAAATGCGCTTGAGCTTGCTGTTTTGACATCCGAAACGGACGAAAACGGAAGATATAAAATAACGACAAGCGTTGTAGAAGAATGCATCCAGAAAAGAGCCGTTCGTTTTGATAAATCATACGAAGCTCATTATGACAATATAAGCGCATTTATAAAGTCAATGCGAGGCAGTGATCCGGATGCGGCTTTGTTCTACCTCGGCAGGGCGCTTTATGCCGGGGAAACGCCGGAGTTTTTAATCAGAAGGATAATAATCTGCGCTTCGGAAGATGTGGGAATGGCTAATCCTAACGCGCTTTTGGTGGCGGTTGCCGCAGCCCAGGCTATTGAGCGGATAGGTATGCCGGAAGCCAGGATAATACTTGCCCATGCCGCGGTTATGGTAGCTGCGAGCCCTAAGTCAAATTCCTGCTATAAGGGAATAGAAGCCGTTTTGGAGGATGTTAAAACAAAAAACACCGGCGAGGTTCCGATGCATTTAAGGAATGCTCCGGTAAAAGGAATGGCGGAGCTTGGTTACAGCAAAGGATATTTATACGCCCATGATTTCCCGGGCAACATTGTTGATCAAAACTATCTTCCTGATGAAATTAAGGGAACGCTGTATTATCATCCTACTCAAAACGGGTATGAGGCAAAAATTTATGATTGGCTTCAAAAACGCAGGAACAAAAAGACCGGCAGCAGGAAACAGGGGGAACCATGATAAGAAGAATTTTGGCCTGGATAGCTCTTATATTTTTACTGCTTATCATAACAAACATACTTTTTATTCATGTATATGTGACCGAAAGTGTTACTATATTTTTACTGTATGTTCTGGTTCTGTATTTTGGAAGGAACAGAGGGCATGAAACCGGAGGGGCAGGCAATGACGAAACGGATGAGCGTCCCGAAGCGCCTGAAACAACCGGAGACGGCGACAACGGAAAAAACACCGGCACACCGGAACAGTTGGAATAACCTGTATTCGGCTGCCCTTGGCTTCGCCAAGTAAAAATCTTACGATTTTCTTAAATTCATGATATAATTTATTTAGCAGTTATTATTTGAGGAGGATTTGTTTTTTTGGTACAAAACAGCAAGGATGATCTGTCGCAGTTGCTGCGGGAAAAAGGTTATAAAATAACCGAACAGCGCAAAGCTGTTTTGGAAATAGTCATGGAACATGACGGGGAACATTTAAGCAGCCAGGAAATATATGAACTTGTGAAAAAGAAGTATCCCGATGTTGGTGTCGCGACCGTTTACAGGACGCTTCCCGTGCTTGAAGAGCTTGGCTATGTTTATACGGTCGACCTCGGCGACGGCTGCGTGAGATACGAATTGCACCGCGAAGGCCAGCAGCACCGGCACCACCATCTTATATGCGAATGCTGCGGCAGGATTACCGAAGTAGAGGACGATCTTCTCGATGAAATAGAAGAAAAAATTTATGAAGGTTACGGATTTGTTGTTAAGGATCACAGAGTAAAATTTTGCGGAATCTGCTCAAAATGCGAAAAATGCTGAATTTATTCATATCAAATCTCCCGTAATATTAAATTTATAAAATTAGCCCTTTGGGCTTTATTTTTTTGGCATAAATAATGGACTTGTTCAATATATTATATTGGATTAAGTGACCCGATTTATGCTTTTTCATAACAGGAACGCGGATAAACCAGTTTTTATGAAAATTGAACAGAGGGGGAAAAGCCGTGGAAAGAGATTACAGGATATATGAAGATATAGCTGAAAGAACAAACGGGGATATTTACATCGGTGTTGTTGGTCCCGTCAGGACGGGAAAGTCGACATTCATCAAAAGGTTTATGGATGGCCTCGTGGTTCCGAATATCCCTAATCAATACGATAGAGAAAGAGCGATTGACGAAACGCCGCAGAGCGGTTCGGGGCGCACGATAATGACTACGGAGCCGAAATTTGTGCCGAATGAGGCGGTAACAATATCCATGGATGAAAACGCGACGATGAAGGTCAGGCTTGTCGACTGCGTAGGATATCTTGTTAAAAGCGCTTTGGGGTATTTGGAGGATGAGTTGCCGAGAATGGTCCACACCCCATGGCTTGATCACGCGATACCGTTTGAAGAAGCAGCGGAAATGGGAACAAGAAAAGTCATACGCGAGCACTCGACTATTGGAATTGTGGTTACAACCGACGGCTCATTTACGAACGTGCCAAGAGAAGAATATGAAGAAGCCGAGGAAAAGGTAATTGCCGAGCTTGAGGCTAACAATAAACCGTATATCATTATTTTAAACTCGGCTTTCCCCGATAATCCGGATACAAGACAGATGGCCGAACAGCTTAGTGTAAAATACAGAAAACCGGTAATACCAATGGATTGCCTTAACATGACAATAAGGGATATCCATTATGCGATGAAGACGATTCTGTATGAGTTCCCCGTCCGCGAGATAGCGATTGATATTCCGCGCTGGGTCACTCGCCTTGATAACCAGCATTGGCTTAAAAATGACATCATAAAAGCAATTAATGAAGTGTTTGAAGAAAAAGCGACGATAAGGCAAATCAATGATAACGCATATAAATTTAACAATTACGATTTTATAAAAAACGGGCGGATCTCGGAAATGAAGCTCGGGCAGGGCAGAATAAATATGGAACTGAATATGACCGACGGGCTGTTCTATAATATACTTAATGCCGAAACAGGCCTCAATATTAAAGGAGAGCACGAATTATTCAGCGTTCTGAAGGAATTAGCCGGAATAAAAACCGAGTACAGAAAAATCGAATACGCTTTGCATGAAGTTAAGACAAAGGGTTACGGAGTTGTCACGCCTCAGCTTGAAGAGCTGAAACTTGAACCGCCTGAAATTATCCGCCAGGGAAGCAGGTTTGGGGTAAAACTGCGCGCAAGCGCCCCTTCAATTCATATGATCCGTGCCGATATAGAAACGGAGATTTCCCCTCTTGTAGGTTCGGAAAGGCA
>LFRV01000095.1 GCA_001512485.1 Clostridiales bacterium DTU069
TTTTCTGCATCCTTGTTATTAAGTATTATCGCTTATTTCAGAACTTCGCAATTTACTCAAAACCATACAACTTTATTTTTTCCTGCTTTTTTAGCAGCGTACAGAACATTGTCAACTTTCTTCAAAAGTGTTGTTTCATCGTCATCGGGAGACATTTGAGCGACTCCTATACTGCATGTCAGTTTGCCGGCTATATAAAAGTCATGATTTTCTATGCTCTTTCGTATCCTTTCAGCAAATTCGACAGCCTGATTAATATTTGTATTGGGAAGAAGAAGAATAAATTCTTCGCCTCCCCAGCGCGCGAAAATATCGCATTCCCTGATGTTTTTTTTAATCAGGGACACAAACTCAATAATAACCATATCGCCGACAAGATGTCCGTAATTGTCGTTTATTCTTTTAAAATCGTCAAAATCTATAATGGCGATTGAAAAATCAGTATTATACCTTTTAGCGTATCCTGTCCATTTTTCCATTTCCTCATTGAACTTTGCCCTGTTAAACGCACCAGAAAGCGGATCTGTTATCGAAAGCCTTGTAAGCTCTTTATTGTTCATATACCATATTCTCTCAATGTAGTTACTTCGAAACGACAGAATTGCGGACAATATGATTACAATCCAGATATAGACCGCGCCGGCCCAGAATTCCCTGTCTTCAATACCTTTTATCAGCGATTTCGATAAAATTAGAAAACCGGTACTCGTGAAAACTGACATCGCTATTGTGTAAATCCACCGGTTCGGCACCATACACAATACCATAAGAATAACCATTACGCCAAAAGCTTGTATTAAATAATCAGGATTTTTATAGCTGTTTAACACATAAAAAAACAAACTAACAACAGCAGTTTCCCCTAATGTTATCCAAACCGCGAACTTTCTGTAATTGTTCGTTCGCTTTATTCCGAAAAATAATATCAGCACGATTAAAAAAAGAACCGCCCTGCCTGCGGCAGCATGTATAAACGCGGAAAAATCTCCAATAAAGAAATAATCGGGGATTATAAACAGTGTGTTAAGGATGCCTAAACACATCATGATAGGCCTTATATATCTCACAGCCTTTTGTATGTATTGGTTAAAAAACTCTAATTCAAGCTCCTTGTCCGAAAACTCGGCGATATAGTTTATATTGTTCCTTAATACGCCCATACTGTTAATTTATTCCATTCAATATATAATATTTCATATTTCAATGCAGTTCCTGACATACACGAAGCCTGTGATGCCGCCCCTGAACCAAACGCGCTGCTCCCGGCTGGTTATTGGAGCATCGGCTTAATTGTCGAAAGCACCTGTGTTTTCAGATTATTAAGTGATTCGGCGGAAGAACGTTCGGTTTTCCCCGATACACCGTAATATATTTTCAGTTTTGGTTCTGTTCCGGAAGGCCTGATGCAGAACCAATGCCCTTCCATTGTTTCATAATAGAGCACATCTGCTGAAGGGAGGCCTAGGGGCTTCTCTTCTTTATTTCCGATTTCAAACCTCGTACCCTTTTTGTAATCCCTGACCGCTTTTATTTCAACGCTGCCGAAATTCGGCCGTACCTGTTCTCTCAACTGCTCCATCGCCCTTTTTATCTTCTCGATGCCTTCCTTACCTTCTAGCGTAAATGAATCAAGCTCTTCCTTTTCGTAGCCGTATTTCTCAAACAATTCGGCAAGCCCGTCATAAATCGTCATTCCGCGTGATTTGTACCATGCGAGCATTTCCGCTGTCAGCATCGAAGCAACTACGGCGTCCTTGTCGCGGGCATATGTTCCCGCAAGATAGCCATAACTTTCTTCAAAGCCGAATATGAATTTCCCGTTTCCAAGCTCCTCGCGGATGAGAATCTGCTCTCCGATAAACTTGAATCCCGTTAGCACTTCAACCAGTTTTACGTTGTACGCATCCGCTATTTTATCCGTAAGGTTCGTCGTAACAATTGTTTTCACAACAAACCCGTTCGGGGGTATCGCGTCCTTCCGATTCAGATTTGACAAAATGTATTCGAGAAGAAGACATCCTAACTGGTTCCCCGTCAACGGAACATATTCGCCGTGACGGTTCCTTATAACCACACCCACCCGGTCGCAGTCTGGGTCCGTACCAATTATAAGTTCGACATCCCTTTCTTCCGCTATTGATATGGCAAGTTCAAAGACATCCCTGTCTTCAGGGTTCGGGTATTTCACGGTAGGAAAATCCGGATCAGGCACTTCCTGTTCCGGTACGACATGCACATTATGAAAACCGGTTTCGTTTAGTATTCTTCGCACCGGAATATTTCCGGAACCATGCAGAGGTGTGTACACAATACCGCATTTATCCTTGATTTTTTGATCGGCCTCCGTTATTTTCAGTGATTTTAACGCCTCAATATACGCATCGTCTACTTCCGAACCAACTATCTGAATCAGGCCTTCGGCTTTAGCTCTTTCAAAATCCATAACCTGTATTGCCGTTAAGTCCGAAATTGAGTTTACTTCCTTCAGTACCGCATCGGAAGCATCGGGGGGCATCTGTCCCCCATCTTTTCCATATACCTTATAACCGTTGTATTCCTTTGGATTATGGCTAGCTGTAATAACAACTCCCGCATCACAGTTAAGATGCCTTACAGCGAATGACAATTCGGGAGTCGGCCTTAAAGATTCAAATATATAACTTTTAATGCCGTTGCTTGCAAAAACGCAGGCACTTTCTTTCGCAAACTCATCTGATCGGTGCCTTGAATCAAATGCAATCACAATCGAGGGGGATGTATTCCCGTGCTTTTTGATATAGTTTGAAAGCCCCTGTGAAGCTTTACGCACAGTATATTTGTTCATGCGGTTAGTGCCCGCTCCTATTATGCCGCGCAGTCCTCCAGTTCCGAACTCAAGATCGCGATAAAACCTGTCTTCTATTTCTTTTTCATTGCCGTGTATCTCCAATAATTCTTTTTTTGTGTCCTCATCATAATACGGATTCTCGAGCCAACTGTTGTATTTTTTAATAAAATCCAAACTTAGATCACTCCCCGTGATATTTATTATTGGATATCCGGCCATTATTAAAACAATTTCCGAACCCGGAGCTACAAATCATATATTTCCGCTATTCTTTTTATATTGGTTGCTTTTCCTGATAAATCGTCTATCGTTATCAGAACTGCATTAAGGCAACCGCGGCCGCCTGCAGGCTTAAAGCGCGCAGGCAGCCCCGTAACAAATCTATTTATGATTTGAGATCTTTCCACACCGATTATTCCTTCTGACGGCCCGGTCATTCCAACATCGGTGATAAAAGCGGTGCCATTTTTCAAAATACGTTCATCGGCAGTTTGCACATGTGTATGTGTTCCGACAACAGCGCTTACTTTCCCGTCGAGATAATACGCAAGAGCTGTCTTTTCACTGGTCGCTTCCGCATGGAAATCGACCAGTATCGCATTGCACTGCTGCTTTAAAACCGATATTTCCCTGTCGGCAGTCAAAAACGGGCATTCTGCCGGCTGTTCCATATAAACGCGTCCGATAAGATTGACAACACCTAACCTGATACCGTTTTTATCTATAAGCAGGCGCCCTTTTCCGGGAACTCCTTCGGGATAATTCGCAGGTCTTATCAGACCGTCGAAGGAATCGATGCAATCCAGTATTTCCTTTCGAGCCCACGCATGATTACCTAAAGTAAGCGCATCCACTCCGTATTCAAATATTTCCCGGGCTACATCATAGGTTATGCCTTTTCCTCCTGCGGAGTTTTCCGCGTTCGCAATACAAAGATCCCAACTGTACGCTCTTTTTAGTTTTTCCAATTCGCCGGCAAGTATAACTCTTCCGGTTTTACCGAATATATCGCCTATAAAAAATATTTTCAAATCAATATACGCCCTTTTAAAGCGTAAGAAGCGTTTTACACGCTTCCTACACTTTAATTTAATAATATAATAATTTATTATTTCGCATATTCAACAGTTCGTGTTTCCCGAATAACGTTAACCTTGATCTGGCCGGGATAGTCCAACTCGTTTTCAATACGTTTGACAATATCCCTTGCAACCATTACCATTCTGCCATCATCAACATCTTCGGGTTTAACCATAATACGTATTTCTCGTCCGGCTTGTATCGCAAAAGATTTTTCCACACCGGAAAAAGAATTCGCAATTTCTTCAAGCTTCTGCAGCCTTTTAATGTATGATTCCAATGTTTCTCTCCGGGCCCCGGGGCGTGCTGCCGAAACAGAATCCGCGGCCTGTACCAGAACGGCTATTATCGATTTTGGTTCGGCGTCTCCATGGTGAGCCATTATGGCATCAACAACAGCTTCATGCTCGTTGTATTTTTTGCATAAATCGGCTCCTATTGTGACATGTGAGCCTTCTATTTCATGATCCACAGCTTTGCCGATGTCATGCAACAGCCCGGCACGTTTCGCAAGTGACACATCCTCACCGAGTTCACCCGCCATAAGGCCGGCCAAATTCGCAACTTCAATAGAATGGGTCAGCACATTCTGCCCGTAGCTTGTTCTGAACTTCAGTTTCCCAAGCAGTTTAATCAGTTCGGGGTGCAGCCCGTAGACACCTGTTTCAAATGTCGCATGATCGCCTTCTTCGCGGATTGTATTTTCAACTTCTTTCTTGGCCTTCTCAACCATTTCTTCAATACGAGCAGGGTGAATTCTGCCATCCAGAATAAGTTTTTCAAGGGTAATCCTCGCAACTTCTCGCCGTATCGGATCAAAACCTGATAATATTACCGCTTCAGGAGTGTCATCAATAATCAAATCTATTCCGGTCAATGTTTCCAATGTACGAATATTTCTGCCTTCCCTACCGATAATTCTCCCTTTCATTTCATCATTCGGCAAGGACACAACCGAAACAGTGATTTCAGAGACATGGTCGGCGGCACATTTCTGAATCGCCGTAGCCAATACCTCTTTCGCTTTTCTGTTGGCTTCTTCTTTTGCTTTATCGTAAATATCCTTCACCAGAATAGCAGCTTCGTGTTTTACTTCATCTTCAATATTTTTCAACAGGTATTCCTTCGCTTCTTCAACGGATAGCCCCGAAATTTTTTCAAGCTTTTCAAGCTGCTGTTTATAAAGTTCATCAATTTTTTCCTGTTTTTCTTCTATTTCTTTTATTTGCCTGTTCAGCCCATCCTCTTTTTTCTCGAGGGCATCCATTTTCTTTTCAAGGGTTTCGTCCTTCTGCTGAAGTCGCCTTTCGGTTCTTTGGATTTCAAGCCTTCTTTCCTTAACTTCCTTTTCAAGCTCAACCCTGCTTTTGTGTATTTCTTCTCTGGCTTCAAAAAGAGCTTCTCTTTTCTTTCTTTCAGCTATTTTTTCAGCTTCACTTACGATTCGCTGTCCTTCCATCTCGGCGCTGCCTATTTCGGCTTCTGCCACCTTTTTTCTATGCTCAATTCCTTTACGGAACATTATAAGTGAACTGATAACTGCGATAACCAAGCCTGCTCCCAAACCTAAAAATAACATAAAATAATCTATCTCCCTCACCTCCTTATCGACTGTAACTCACAACCGGTTATCTCCTGTAAAATGTTTATTACATATAACAATTATATTTCGTTGATATAAGTATATATGCAAATCTACACTTAATATAAACGGTGTTCCGTACTTGTTTCTTTTTATCGCAAACAAAACACCGCCACTTCACGATAATAACCGGCAGTTTTTATAATCGCGTCAAAGCATATAATACATATTTTTTAGAGCAAACTAATGCAAAATCAACGCGTTTACGCTGCAGAAGCTTACGCTATCAACATTGTAAACTTTTTTCAAAATAGTGTCAAGAAACGGGCATAGCTGTTTGACTTAACCGATAAGACCTGGCTATGAACGGTAGATATGAACTGCCGTAAAATCTATTTGAAAAAATGTTATAAAACAAAAGAAATCTTAAATGGAATTCAGCATCTCCGCTGCCTTAACCGTGTTTTTCATAAGCATCGCGATTGTCATCGGCCCTACGCCGCCCGGAACCGGCGTTATATACGAAGCGACACCCTTCGCCCCGTCGAAGTCAACATCGCCGCATAACTTACCGTTTTCCATTCTGTTCGTCCCGACATCAATCACAACGGCTCCCGGTTTAATAAAATCAGCTTTTATCAGTTTAGGCTTTCCGACAGCCACTACAAGCACATCAGCCCTTTTGCACACGGATTTCAAATCCCTTGTTCTCGAATGACAAACAGTAACGGTGGCATGCTCATGCAGCAACAGCATTGCCATAGGTTTCCCTACAATATTACTTCGCCCGACAACCACGCATTCGCTGCCTTTTAAATCAATACCGGTACGGTGTATCATTTCTATAACTCCGGCGGGTGTGCACGGCAGGAACCTGTAATTTCCTATCATAATCTTCCCGACATTGACCGGATGGAACGCATCCACATCCTTGTCAGGGTCGATTTCGAACAATACCTTTTCGCTGTTTACATGCTGCGGCAACGGAAGCTGGACAAGTATTCCATGTACATTTTTGTCATTGTTCAATGTTTTTATAAGTTCAATAATCTCTTCTTCGCTTGTTTCTGCCGGCAGTGCATATTCAAAAGATCGAATTCCTATTTCCTCGCATGCCTTTTTTTTGTTATTAACATATATACGCGAAGCCGGATCATCGCCGACAATAACAACCGCAAGCCCGGGCTGAACTCCATTTTCCTTTAGTCTTTCAACATCGTTTTTCAAACCAAGTCTTATTTCAGAAGCAATATCACGTCCGTTTATTATTTTCGCTTCCAATTCAAATTCTCCTATTCCTTTGCTCTATAGCGGCACAAAAGTATTTGAACCGTGAATTATTCTACGGCACAAAACCGTAATTGTCAAGATATTCCTCATCGTACGGCGGATAGGTATTCCAGGCAAAAACGGCCGTTGTGATAAGGGCCTTTCCATATATCCGCTTTCGGCAGGCTTGTTTTCGGGTTTCCTATTCTTGTCACGGAACCAAACCATTCCCCGTATCGGTGATCAACCATATATTTATCAATAAATTCCCATGTCTTTATAACGGCATCGGAATATTTTTTATCACCCGAAAGCATATACGCGTTCAGAAAACCCGACACAGCCTCAGCCTGCGCCCACCAGTCCTTATCAAAATCAATATCATACTGTGCTGATATTTGATTATAGATACCGCCCAAAACTTCATCATATCCTTCATTATAAACGGATTCGGCCATTTTCAGCGAAGCGTTTGCGGCCAAATCTTTAAGTTCTTCTTCGCCGGATATCACGGCAGCCTTATATATAAGCCGGCTTGCGGCAATATTGTATCCAAATGAGACAATATCCGAAACAGGTATCCAGTTTTCATTGAAATACAGCTTTAGGCCGCTGTTTTCATCATGCATTTTTTCAAGCATTAATCGTACGAGCGAGATAAGCTTTACTTTCGGCAGGCTTCCGGGAGCAGCAGCGTACAGGTTCGTATAAGCGTCAAGAATATGTAAATGAGTACTCGCACTCTTTGCCGCATTAATATCCTCCCCGCTCATTGTCTTATCGGCAACGGGCTTCCAGTCTTCCGAAAAAGCACTGAAATAACCGCCGTCCATATTGTCAAAAGTGTTTTTTTCAATAAGTTCGAACAACTCGACAGCCATTGAAATGCTTTCGATGTTTCCGGTCGCCCTGTAAAATTCCGACAACCCATTTATGCCCGAAGCAATGCCGCAGACTATTTTTTTCCTGTTTTCCGGGCTGCCTTTATAATCGACAGTAAAATACAACCCACCGTATTTGTGATCATAAAAAGCGTCCTTCAGGAACCGGAAGGCATGTTCCGCTGTTTTCCGGCAGTTTTCGTCGTTAAAAAACGAATACGCGGCGGAAAATGTCCATAGTATCTGTGAAATAAGAACGCAGCTTTTATCAGCTGTTTTGTCAATACTCAAATCATTGGCCGCGCGTCCGTAAAACCCGCCGAATTCGCTGTCAAGCATCTGATTTCCCCAAAAAGGTAGTATGTTTTCGACCAGTTCCTTTTGTATCCTGTTTTTTATTGATGACAGTTCCCGCATAGGCCATCACCTCCGCCCATATATAAACTGCTGTTGCTACCTTCGGATCATGAGGCTACAAGCGAACGATAACCCGGATGCCGGTACAGCGTCTTAAAATCGAGATCTTCTTTGATCCGGGCAGCAAATGAAGGATCCAACTCCAGTACTTTTTTCAGCAAATCAACTGCGATGTCCTTCTCGCCCATATGTGTATATACCTTTGACAAGCCGTATATCAATTCGGTATCATCAGGGTAATTCGACATCCCTGCCTTGCATATTCTGATTGCTTTTGCGTAATCCCTTTTTTTCAGAAGCACAGCCGTATAATGGTAATACAGCATAGGATCATTCCGGTTCAGTTCATACGCCTTTTCGAAGTAAACTATCGCATCTTCGAGCCTTCTTGACATTTCGAGGACAATTCCAAGGTTAAAATGAAGCTGGTACGATTTATTGAAAACACGTATTCCTTTTTCAAATACCTGCACCGATTCCCTATAACGCTTCATCTGCCCGAGCAGAACTCCGAGATAGTTGAACGCGTCTTCCAAAGGCTCTACGCATTGAATTGACCTATACAAAACCTCAACAGCCTTTTCTTTTTTCCCGACCTCATCGAGCAGTGTTCCATAATAATAAAGGAGAGTGCCGTTAGTTTGGTTTTGCGCAATGCCCGCTTCATATGTCCATAAAGCGTCTTCGTTTTTCCCCATTGACCTCTGCGCGAGCGCCAGATGATAATAATGCGATGCTTCGGCAGGTTCCATTTCAACAAGAGTATTAAAGCATTCGACTGCCTTATCGTAAATTTTTTCTTTAATAGCCGCTTTCCCGCGCCATTTTAATGCCTCAATCTGTTTCGCGTTTGTTTTGACCGCCTCATCCAGGATCTCAAGAGCCCTTTTTGTATTGCCCTTGTTATAGTAAATAGAGCCAAGAACAATCCGCATATTGCTGTCCCTGACATCCATCCGTCCTTTTTCGAGGTATTCAATGGCTTTATCATCCATGCCTATTTTAAGATAAGCCCTTGCGATGTTCTTATATGCTACAGTTAAGTCCGGCTTCTTTTCCAACACTTTTTTAAAACGCCGGATCGAATGCTCATATTTTCCGATATTATAAAGTGAATAACCGATGTTAAACTCAATCACCAGATCGAGATCCTCAGGAAGATAGTGCTTATGGCCTTTTTCTATTTCTTCAAAATCCCTTCCCCATTGTTTTTCATGCTTAACCAATTCATACGCTTTCCTGAGATATTTGTAAGCTTCCCTGTATCTGCCGATGAAACAATGCAAAAACCCGGCATTATAACAAATCAAATGGGAGTCCGGAAGAATTTCAAACAAAAAACGGTACTGTTCTGCAGCCGTTTCGTACCTCTCGAGGTTAATCAAACGCTGCGTAATTATCAGTTTCTTTTTTATATTCTCCAAAATATGCGCATCCTGGACGGATAATGAACGGTATACATCCATTGCGTGAATTTCCCTCTTCCAAAGCTCGGCGTTACTAAGGAAACTTGAACTGTCCAGTTCTTCCCTGCGCTTCTCTTTCTTTTCAATGAACTGGACAGTTATGCCCATTTTCCTTATCTTCCGATAAAAAACAATATGATCAAAGGCAATGACAAACACAGGCAAAACAATTCCTGTAGCTATAGCGACGAACTCAACTTCCGGAATTGTTAAAACTTCCTGAATAAGAGCAAAAACAATAACTGTCGCCGAAAAAAGCTGTATGCTCAAAATCATGCCTGTTATAACCGACGGTCTTTTAATAAAGCGGTTCATCATGTACAAAGCTATAAAACATGCCACAACTGCGACAAATATTAATGGGATGTCCATTTCTCATCCTCCGACAAAATGTATTTTTATTACTTGGTTCCAAAAGGTTATTTTCTATCCATTCCTCCCATTTTCATTTCTTCCCACTGTTCCTTGCTTATAAGAACCCTGCGAGGCTTGCTTCCTTCAAATCCGCTTATTATCCCTCTTTCTGCCATCTGGTCGACTATTCTTCCCGCGCGCGCATATCCTACCTTAAAACGCCTTTGAATAAGAGAAACCGATGCCTGTCCGCAGTTAATAACGAGTTCAATAGCTTGCGGCAGCAGTTCGTCCGCGTCCATCGCCGCTGTGTCCGACTCATCGTCGGTCGCGGTTATTTTTTCGATAACATCCTCGTCATACTCCGCAATAACCTGGCTTTTTATATGGTTGACAACACTTTCAACCTCGCGCTCGTCAACAAACGCGCCTTTTACACGTATTGGCTTTTGCGTGCCGACCGGATAATACAGCATATCGCCTTTGCCCAGAAGTTTTTCGGCGCCGCCCATGTCCAAAATAGTACGCGAATCAACCTGTGACGAAACGGCGAATGCGATCCTCGACGGTATATTGGCTTTTATAACGCCGGTTATAACATTCACCGAAGGACGCTGCGTAGCGATAACAAGATGCATTCCGGCCGCACGGGCCATTTGCGCAAGCCTGCAGATCGAATCCTCAACATCATGCGGCGCTACCATCATCAGGTCGGAAAGTTCGTCTATAATTATAACTATATGCGGAAGCCTGAAAGCTTCCGGGTCATCTTTAACTGCCCTGTTGTATCCCGCAAGATCCCTTACTCCCCTCTCGGCAAAAAGTTTGTACCTGTTTGCCATTTCCTGTACCGCCCACTGAAGCGCTCCGGCAGCTTTCGCGGGATCGGAAACCACAGGAATAAGAAGATGCGGAATCCCGTTATACGCCCCAAGTTCTACAACTTTGGGATCTATCAGAACAAGCTTTACTTCTTCCGGAGTCGCCTTGTATAAAAGGCTTATAATGATACAGTTTATACAAACGCTCTTTCCCGATCCCGTTGCGCCCGCAATCAACAAATGCGGCATTTTTGCAAGGTCAATAATTATATTCTCTCCGGAAATATCTTTTCCCAAACCTACCGCGAGCCTTGATTTATATTTCACAAAATCCGGAGTTTCAAGAACTTCCCGCAGCCTTATCGGCGCTACTTCCCTGTTCGGTACTTCAATGCCGACCGCGGCCTTGCCCGGAATGGGAGCCTCAATTCTTATCCCTTGCGCCGCAAGGCTTAACGCAATATCGTCGGCAAGGTTGACAATGCGGCTGACCTTTACCCCCGGGCTTGGCTGAAGCTCAAATCTCGTAAACGCAGGGCCTACCGATACGTTAACCACCTGAACGCTGATTCCGAAATTAATCAGCGTTTCTTCAAGTTTTCTCGCATTTTCAAGCGCGTCAGCCCTTAATTTTCTCACATTTACCCCTTCGTCATCCGGAGCCTTCAGACAGGAAAAAGGAGGGAAATGATATTCTTTCCCCTGCACCGGTTTAACCCTGACTTCACTTTCCAACGATTTTTTGATCTCTTTAGCCGCTCCGGATATCTTTCTTCTCTTTACCCCGGTATCCGTTTCCAGCGCGCCGTTTGTTTTTGTCTCTTCGGTCATAAAACTTTCACGCTGTTCTTGAGCTCTCCTGTTAAGAGGAAAATCAATTATTTTACTTTTCGAAAATATTCTCTGCGGCCTGTCCTCAACAGCTGGTTCATCAAGTTCTTTAAGAAATACCGTTTCGTCGTCTTCTTCTTCATAAGCATCTTCGTATGTATCAACGACGGGTAAACTAATATTTTTTACTTTGTCGGCCGCGCTGACCAGTGTTTTCTTTATTGAAATTTCGGTAATCATCATAGCGATAATAATTCCTGATGTAGCAAGCACAATAATGGTTCCGGTCTTTTGCAGCAGGAAAATAAGCGGTATGCTGATTACCCCGCCGACAACGCCGCCGTTAAGCGTATACGGCACTTTTGCGACACCACGCCCTTCCTGGTAAAAAGACTTTAGATACTGAAACAGGGACATGTTTACGTAATCCGACTGGTTGAACGAACCCGCCTGGAAAATCGCTCCGACTATAATGAGAAGCAGGAAAACAAGAAGCGCTTTATTTCTTATTCGGGGTCTCTGCGGGAAGAATATATGTAAAAGGCCGTAAATAAAAATAAGAGGAGGCATTATAAAAGCGACAAAACCAAACATTCCCGTCAGAACATGCAAGATTATTTCACCGATGATACCGGTGGTATTACGCGTATAAATACTGAGCCCGAAAAGAATGCTTAAGGCTATTAGCATTACGCCTGTAAATTCACGCCGCTGCCGCTTATTTTTTGCGCTTGACTTGCCGGCGGCGGCTGCTTTTTTATTTCTGCCGCTGCCCGAGGTACGGGCGGTTTTTCTTGAACCGGCTTTATTTCTATTACTATATACTTTTTTTTTCTTTTGTACCGTTTTTGACAAAACAATAAACCTCCCGGAATAACTTTTCAAAATCTAAAACGCGGCCTCTCAATCTATTTTTACTATACCATATCATAGCAAATTGCCGCAAGCTGTCGGTTTCATCAGTTTACGCGGAAACCCGTATTAACCGATATTTGCTTTGTCGCCCCAGGAACCCGAAACACCCGAACCAGGACCCGCGGGAATTACGACGAAAACACAGCGGGTGGTTCGGGTGCTTTCGGTGACGACGGGCGACATGCTCCGAAGCCCTTCTACCTACAGGCAACTGTGGAGCGGGTTAATGAGCGAAACGGGATATGGAGACCACTTCTTAATGAAATGAACAGGATCTAAAGCGTGTTGTCGGTATGTGCTTTGTCGACACAGGAAACGAAACACCCGAACCAGGACCCGCGGGAATAATGTCTAACATTTTACTTCCTGAACTATTGTACAATAACGTCAACAAGGAGCTTCATTTGCAAGAGCTATACAGTTCAGCTCGGGAAAGTCGAAACTCGCAAAAATGCTTTAAAAAATCTCTGCTTCGTTTTCTGCCTTGTTTCATGCCGAAAAAGAGTATACAATAATGTAACGTGCATTCGTCCCGGATTCCGAGTATTGAAAGGAGCATAAACAATGGTTTTCAGGTACAGCATCAGAACAGGTTCGGAAGGCTTTTACAATGTAACGTCCAAAGTAAATTCGGCAGTATCGGAAAGCGGCGTTAAGGACGGAATATGCGTTGTATTCTGCCCGCATACAACGGCAGGCATAACGATTAATGAAAATGCCGACCCGGATGTGGTTAATGATATGTTATACGCATTGAGTAAAACCCTGCATGATCGCCCTGAATTCAGGCATGCCGAAGGCAATACGACAGCGCATTTAAAAGCCTCCTATACAGGAAGCAGCGCTACCGTAATTATTGAAAACGGACGATTGGTATTGGGAACATGGCAGGGAATCTATTTTTGTGAATTTGACGGGCCAAGAAACCGTAATTTTTTCGTAAAGGTTATCTCCGGTTAATTAGTATTGTGCGATGGGGGCTGTGTAACTTCTATATCTTTTACCATATTGATGTAATAGGATGAAAGTTCGGGATACTTGCTGAATACTTCCTGCCCCCTGTCGCTTAATTTATACACACCTCTTTTCACTCTTTCAAACCATCCATAAAAATTCTTTTCAAGTATTGACTGGGTCTTCTTTCCTGTCCCTAACTCTCTCAAATTACGCGGGGATAATTGACCGTACTTTTTCAAACAGCATGCGATGTGGATTGCATTCTCCCTGTAAGCAGTCATTATCTTTGTTCGCGAACTTCCGCCGACGTTATAGCTTCCATGACGTCCGTCAATTTCACTGATAATGTTTTTTCTTTTTTTCTTCGAAAGTTTCATGCTTTTTAATCTGTCGAACGGGTGCGGTTCAAAGACTACATTTACCTGTTCCACATCGTCTTTCAGCGATACGGTTATTAAACCGAACTCAAGTCTCCTTGCAATAAAGCATAAGTCTTTCCATTTTTTCGTGTATATGCTGTATCGCGGTTTCGGTATCGCTATATACACATTCTCGGTAATACGCTGGCGTTTCGCAGCCTGGATCAGCAGATCGAGGCTCATATTACGCTTTAGTTCGATTATTATCAGTTCATCGCCTTTTGAAGCGGTTATATCACAGTCTTTAACTTCTCCGTGCACATCATAGCCAAGATTTTTAAAATAGTCATACACCGGCCGGTATAAATCTTTCTCAAGCATCTTTTCTGTTTTTTTCATTTCCGATACTCCAAATATCAGCAGCGGTAGTACCCGTATGTTCTTTAATCTTTGATATCATCCTGTCTGGAGGCCGTTTCTGAAAAGTTTCTCCGCTTCCTCCATATTCTTAATGATTGGAACGTCGAACGGGCAGCGGTTCTCGCAGTTTCCGCAGCTAATGCAATCGCCTCCGTTATGCTCCAGGCTCAAATAGTGGGATCGGATCGATTCAGGTATATTCTCAGGATCCAATCGCGCTATGTCCAGGTACTTGTTAACTGCCGCGATATCAATTTCCGCGGGGCAAGGCTGGCAGTGACTGCAATATACGCAGTTTCCTCTAAAATCATTCCGCATAGTTCCAATAATTCCAGTGTAATCCTTATCAGAATCACTGAGTTCAAAATACCGCACAGCGTCCGCAACCTCGTCCGCTGTCTTACAGCCGAGCAATACGCTCGCCACGGCCGGCCTGAACAGTGCATAATGAATGCATTGATGCACGCTAAGCGGCTTTTCGAACGGAGTGTGTTCCGGCGAGATTAATTTGCCCGCGCCGAGGGTCTTCATAACCGTAATTCCAACCTGTTTTTTCTGGCATAGCTTGTACAGTTCAGTTCGTTTCGGATCAATTCCCCTAAATAATTCAGGGCTAAAACCTTTATCAATATGATCCAAAGTGTATTCCTCAGGCGGAAGCATATCAAACGCAGGGTTTATGCTGAACATCATCATTTCCGGCAAACCTGTGTTTATTACCTTTATTGCTGTCGCCGGATTATGTGAACTAAAGCCGATATGCCCTATGTAGCCTTGATTTTTCATATGTTCTACATATTTAACAAAGTCTGTTTCAAAAACATTTTTATAATCTTCATCCGAATCTATGAAAAACATCATCCCTAAATCTATGTAATCGCCGAAGATACGCAGGATATCTTCAAAATACCGCCGTACGGTAGGCAAATCCCTGCTTATATCGTACTGCTGTCTAATATCCGTAGAGCCGATATGCCCCTGTATTATTACTTCTTTGCGTCTGCTGCCCAGGGCTTTTGCAATGTTTTCCCGAACCTCTTTTCCCGGCATAAACACATCAAGAATATTAATATTGTGTTCAAGTGCGGCATTAATTGTTTCTTCAACCTGTGAATAAGGCTTTCTGTCAAGATGTTCACACCCGAGGCCAATAGCGCTTACTTTAAGGCCTGTTTTGCCAAGCTCTCTAAATACCATTTTCAGTGCTCCTTTTTTTACATTTTGTATATTATTTGTATATTATAATTGTATCACAACTTTTTTAGCGGGCGGATATAATTTTATGGATTTCATGAGGCCACTTATCGCTTACGTTTTCTTCCCCTTTGTAATAATCGACTTTATCCTTCACCTCGTATATCTCCCGGTACGGAAGGATATTTACTTTCCCCGAGTCCGGATATTCGCAGACATCTATATCGGCGGCCGTACGTATATCAAGATAAAAGCACGGATTTTCCGTATGGTTATACATCTGGTGCGCGCCTTCCGGTCCCATTTCAAAGAATACGATATCGCCTTCATCTAACTCTATAAATTCCTGGGGCGTTCTAAGAATTGCTTTCCCGGACAGGATTACGAAGAGCTCTTCCGCATTCCTGTGAAAATGGTACGGGTAAGAATATTTTCCCGGATCAAGCGACCTTACGTCAAAATGCAAATGCTTTGATTTTACAAGTTCCGCGAGTTTTTGACTTGTATGCCAGGAAAATTCGGGTACCGGTGATTGCCGCAATTCAAACGGCAGATTTTTTGCGTTGAATATGTGAGCCATGCAATATTCTCCTCCTTACTTAATTATCTATGTTGACTATACTAAACAACCAGCAGGTTGTGCTTTGTCGACCTAGGAAACGAAACACCCGAAACAGGACCCTTGGAAACATGTCTAACATTTTACTTCCTGAACTATTGTACAATAACGTCAACAAGGAGCTTCATTTGCAAGAGCTATACAGTTCAGCTCGGGCAAGTCGAAACTCGCAAAAATGCTTTAAAAAATTTTTGCAGGCAGCATTTTTGCTCAGACAGTCGACTTGCTTTCCCTCGCTCTGACTGTATATCTCTATGCTTCATTCCGCTATAGCTTCCGTTATTGTACAATAGTTCTTCTGAGTAGCCCGTGAGAGTTACGCCGAAAACACAGCGGGTGGTTAACGGGTCGAGGCTTTGCTGCCGCGTTCCGGTGGGTACACGGCTTTGGTTCGGGTGTTTTCGGTAACTTAACAGCTACTTAATGCCTACGGAAAAGCCCAGAGCCTTAAGAATCCAGTAACTGCTCTGCTGGCTTTCCCGGTCGTAGAAGCAAATTTCAAGCGCTCCGCCTTCCATCTCCCAACTGTTAATAATACCAATGTTTTTTATGTTTATACCGTGCCTGCCGAGTTCACCCGAAATTGATGCTATTACTCCCGGCTGATCTTCGACATCGACAACGATATCATATGTTTTAATCAGCGATCCATGCTTTCTTTCAGAGAACGAATCGCGGTATTCTTTGGCGCTGCCGAAAAAATCCATTAACGCCGGGGAATCTTTTTTTCGAAGAATTTCTCTGAAAGAACAAATACCCTCTTCGAATTTTGACAGTATTTTCAGGATATTGTCACTATTCGCCAGACAAATGCTCTCCCATATTACCGGGGGAGATGACGCAATGCGCGTAAGGTCCTTAAATCCTCCCGCCGCAAGCGTATGCATTAATTTATCGTCACCGTCAAGCTGTTTAATCATATTTACAATCGCCGATGCCAATACATGAGGAACATGGCTTATCGCCGCGGTCACATAATCATGAACCGGGGGCTCCATAATAACGGGAAGTCCTCCAAGAGCTGAAATAAAATCCATCAGCTTATTCAAATGCGATTTTTTTGTATCGCTGAACGGAGTAAGTACATAATACGCGTTTTCAAACAAAGTATGCCTTGCCGCGTTATACCCGGCAGATTCGGAACCCGCCATCGGGTGACCGCCTATGAAGGTACAGGCAAGGGACATCTCGCGTATTGAGTTAACCACATTCACTTTTGTGCTTCCGACATCGGTTAGTATGCATTCGCCGTCAACAAGCCCGCTGAGCTTTTTCACGTAGAACGGCACTACATCAACCGGAACGCAAATAAAGATAATTTCGCAGTCCCTGAAAGAATCATTTATTTCATAGGCGGCCTCCTGAATTGTACCCTCAGATAATGCCTGTTTAGTTACTTCAGGATTTCGGTTGTATGCGACAACACATTCGGACAAACCTTTTTTATTAATAGCCTTTACAATTGAACCGCCAATAATACCAAGACCGATTACACCTATTTTCACTATATCACCCTCCCGCAGAGAGCCGCTAAAGGTTTAAGTTCTTCAAGCAATTTTGTGAATTCTTCAAAATTTAAAGACTGCGGGCCGTCCGACAATGCTTTCGCCGGGTTTGGATGAACTTCGATCATAATGCCGTCAGCACCGGCTGCAAGCGCGGCTTTGCACAGTGAAGGAATATACTCCCTTACACCGGACGCGTGACTGGGGTCGATAAGTATCGGCAGATGGGACTTGCTCTTAATCGCCGGTATCGCACTGATGTCAAGCGTATTTCGCGTGGCTGTTTCAAAAGTCCTTATTCCTCTTTCACACAATACTACATTGCTGTTTCCTTCTCGCATTATATATTCGGCAGCATTCAGCCATTCATCTATTGTAGCCGAAAGACCTCTTTTCAGGACAACGGGCTTATAGGTTCTGCCTACCTCCTTCAACAGTTCAAAATTATGCATATTTCTCGCGCCTATCTGAAGGATATCAGCGTAATCTGCCGCAATCTCCAGAGTTCTTAAACTGGTCACTTCGGTTACAATGATCATATCTGTTTCTTCAGCCGCTTCGCGTAAATACTCCAGGCCTTCACGGCCAAGACCCTGAAAAGAATACGGTGATGTTCTCGGCTTAAAAGCGCCTCCCCTTAAAAAGCGGATTCCCAGCCCGGATAAAAACCTGGCTTCTGTGATAATCTGTTCCCTTCCTTCAACCGAGCAGGGACCGGCTATAATGCAAAACGATTCGGCACCGATTGTCCGATTTTTTACACGTATTACGCTCGGTTCCGGATTAAACTTTTTATTGCTTAACTTATAGCTCTCAGTGATAGGAACAAGTTTGTCGACTCCGTCAAGAATCTCAAGATTCTTTCCGGATATAACCGATTTGTCACCGACGACTCCGATAATTGTTACCTGTTTTCCAATTGAAAGATGTGCCTGGAGCCCGTGTTCTTCAAGAACTCCAATGACCTTTTCGATATTTTCCCGGTTCGCGCCGGGTTTCATTACAATAATCATATTTTTTCCCTCCTGCTACCATACTTCCATACTACAAAACGATAAAACGGGAACAGAACTAAACCTTCCGTAACGGTCTATATAATAAACGCCGTTATGGTTTAGTATATTCTAAACGATGTCATGTTTTCAGTCAAGAAAAAAAAGCCCACAGCGGGGCATTAGAGCATGTCATCCTTCGTCACCGAAAGCACCCGAACGAGGGCAGCGTGCTACGAGCTTTCATTTACAATTTGCAAATATACCTGCGTCGATGAAATATCCGAATGTCCGAGCATCATCTGAACATCCTTGAGGTCCTTTCCCCTCTGTACAAGATGCGCAGCGAATGAGTGCCTCAGCGTATGCGGAGTAATATCCTTGTTGATGTTCGCTTTTGAAGTGTAATACTTGACAATTTTCCAAAAACCCTGCCTTGTCAGCCTTTTTCCGTTCGTATTGACAAACAGGGCCTTTTCGTCCTTGTCCCTGAGCATGAACGGCCTTACTTTCTCAAGATATTCCTTCATAAGTTCGACGCATTTTCTTGAAATCGGAATTTTACGTTCACGGTTGCTGTGGCAGCAAGTTAGAATTGCTTTTTGTAAATCCAAATCTTCAACATTCAGTGAAATAAGTTCAGATACCCTGATTCCTGTCGAGTAAAGCAATTCCAGCATTGATTTGTCACGTACACCTTTCAAACCAATCCTGTTCGGCTGGTTTAAAAGTATTTCCACTTCTTCGACCGAAAGAATCTGTGGTATCTTTTTCTCTATCTTTGGTGATTCAAGCCCTATTGTCGGATTGCCCGTCATAAAGTCATGAGAAATTAAAAACCTGTAAAATGCTCTGATTGACGCAAGGCTCCTTGAAATAGTTGTAACCGCCCGCCCTTGACTGTTCTGATATGCAATGTAGGTTGAAATTGTCGCTCTGTTGCTTTGTTGGATACTGTTAACGTTTTTGCGCTGAAGAAATGCGATATACTGTTCGATGTCCCTCTGGTACGACATAAGTGTGTTTTGGGAAAGCTTTTTTTCATCCCTAAGATAATGGATAAATGCTGTAACAAGATTGTCCATTTTTCAATCACCCCTATATTCCACATAAAGCCATAAGGCTTCCAAATACCTGTACTGTGAAGCTAAGCTGTCCCAATTCTGTCGATTTATAGAGCGCTTTGGTAAAATTAGCATCTGCTACTGTGAGAATTATATCCTAAGTACGATGTGTTAATCAAACATGATATAAATTTCCGTATTATGTTACATAACCAAAAAGTCTGCCAGATGCGATAAACAGAGAATAATTCCGTTAACGATAATCTAATAGTATTTCCCAGGACTAACCTGAAAAAATAATCAAAAATCTAAGCAAAGCACCAAACCACTGTTACCCATTAATTACAAACTATAATCTGATGCTCTTTATATTAATTTACCACTTAATTCATTTTTATGCAAACTTAACTTGATTTATACTCGCCTCGTATTATTCTGTCGGCAAGAAAAATACCTATAATAGTTTTTGCGTCCGTTATCTCTCCGTTATCAACCATATAAACGCAGTCAGAAAGCGGATATTCGCCGCATGTAATGAACTCGTCATCATCGGGGCACGCTTCGCATTTGGTCAGGCCTGTAGCCACATACATATGCAGCACTTCGTCGGAAAAACCGGGCGCTGAATGTATTGTCATAACTTTCTGCAACTTTCTAGCATGGTACCCCGTTTCTTCCGCCAGTTCTCTCTCGGCGCAAACCACAGGATCTTCGCCTTTATCCAATTTGCCTGCGGGTATTTCCAATGAAATCATATCACACGGCTTCCTGTATTGTTTTACAAGCAGGATATTTCCATTATCCTTGACAGGAATAACAACGGCCGCTCCCGGATGCCTCACCACATCCCTTGTGGCTTCCTTTCCGTTAGGGAGCAGTACCGTTAGCTTTTCAACATTTATTATGTTTCCAGTATACTTTCTTTCTGTTTTTATTGTCTTCTCAAAGTATTCCATCTTCAATCTTCCTTTTGTTTATGTTTTAAAATCTCACCGGTTGCAAGTTTGTCGCACCTGTTGTTGTATTCATTATCGGAATGCCCTTTAACCTTAATAAATTCAACGGAATGAATTTTTATCAGCTGTTCAATCTCTTTCCAAAGATCCGGGTTTTTCAGCTCTTCCTTCTTTTTACCGCGGGTCCAGCCGTTGTTCTTCCAATTTTTTATCCATCCCTCGTTAATTGAATTGACAAGGTAGGCGCTGTCGCTGTACAGTTTTACCCTGCAAGGCTCTTTGAGCGCTTTCAGTCCTTCAATAGCCGCTCTTAATTCCATTCTGTTATTCGTCGTGTTTTTTTCATGCCCGGAAAGAATTTTTTCCTTTCCTTTATAGACAAGAATGGCTCCCCAGCCGCCGTCGCCGGGATTGCCGGAACAAGCGCCGTCGGTATATATTTCAACTTCTTTCATTTACACTGTCTCCCTGGCGATTTCTCTCGCTTTTCTCGTGCATTCCATCATGGACGATATTACTGCGTTCCTGAAACCTTTGTGTTCAAGCATTGCGACGGCTTCTATCGTAGTTCCGCCGGGCGAGCATACCATGTCCTTAAGCTCGCCGGGATGTTTGCCCGTATCGAGTACCATTTTGGCGGCTCCCAGCACTGCCTGCGCCGCGAGCCGGTAACTTAACGCTCTCGGTATTCCCGACTGCACCGCCGCATCGGCCATCGCTTCAATGAACATATATACGTATGCCGGGCTGCTGCCGGTTACGGCAGTCACCTCGCTCATAAGCGATTCATCAAGTTCTTCGACTTTCCCGACACATTTAAAAATATCTTTTATCATCTCGCGTTCGGACGCGTTAACCCTTTCGTCAAAAGAAACAACCGTCATTCCTTCTCCTACCAACACGGGAGTATTCGGCATCGTACGCACAATTTTTACGCTGTCGCCGAGTATTTTTTTATAAGATTTTATAGGAATCCCAACGGCGACAGTAACAAAAATTGTCGAATCATTAAACGAACCGGCGCATTCGTTCAAAACATCCTCTATATAAACAGGTTTCACTGCGATAACAACGATATCGCATTCCTTTACGAGGGTGGGTATCGAAGGCATCGCATTCACGGCGTATAGGCCTGCCAGCTCTTTTATCGCCGTTTCGTTTATATCATACGCGTACAACTCATACTTGCCGGTGCCGGCGTTTGATAAACCTTTAATAAGAGCGCCTCCCATATTTCCCGCGCCGATAAACCCTATTCTTACAGCCATTGCGAATACTCCTTTCATACCGATTGCAGGCGAACACAAAAACTTTTTCCGCGCTGAAAAAGTAAAATTTAAAAACTGTCAAATATCGTCAATTAAACTAATCTGATCCGCGTGATCGTAATTAATATTCAAATGACGGTAAGCCAGACGCGTAGCTTTCCGGCCTCTCGGTGTTTTCTGAATAAAACCAAGCTGAATCAGGTAAGGCTCATATACATCCTCAATTGTCTCAGCTTCCTCGCCCGTAGAAGCCGCGAGGGTATCAAGGCCGACCGGCCCTCCGGCGAATTTTTCAATAATACAGTACAATAAATTCCTGTCTACCCTGTCGAGCCCCTTTTCATCCACTTCAAGCGCTTCAAGGCCATATTTCGCTATCTCCATGTCTATAATTCCGTTTGAGCGCACCTGTGCAAAATCCCTTATTCTTCTCAGCAACCGATTCGCAACTCGAGGCGTTCCCCTTGCCCTTCCGGCAATTTCCTCCGCCGCGCCGGGTTCTATTTCTATGTTAAGTATCTTTGCTGAGCGCATTACTATTTTTGTTAATTCCTCTTTCGTATAAAGCTCCAAACGGTTGATAATGCCGAACCTGTCGCGCAGAGGAGAAGTCAGCAAACCCGCCCTTGTAGTTGCCCCTATCAATGTGAATTTTGACAGATCAAGGCGTATCGAACGGGCTCCCGGGCCTTTCCCGATGATTATATCCAGGGCAAACTCCTCCATCGCAGGATACAGTATCTCTTCCACCGTCCGGTTAAGCCTGTGGATTTCATCGATAAAAAAAACATCCATAGGTGCAAGGTTCGTAAGGATCGCGGCAAGATCCCCGGGCCTTTCAATCGCCGGTCCTGATGTTACCTTTATGCTTACTCCCATTTCCCGCGCTATAATACCTGCAAGCGTGGTTTTGCCAAGACCGGGAGGGCCATAAAGCAATACATGGTCAAGAGGTTCCTTTCTCTGTTTCGCGGCTTCTATAAAAACCATCAGGTTTTCCTTAACTTTTTCCTGACCGATATATTCATCGAAGCATCTCGGTCTAAGCCCCGCTTCTTCGTAGTCTTCCTGCTTGAATCTATAGTCTACAAGCCTTTCATCCAAAATAAACGCCTCCGTTACAATTCCTTCTAGATATTAATATATCCGCGCAAATAAAGCCGGCCTAGCTTCATTCTTTAGTTTTCAGGTTTATATCGCAAGACTCTTCAGGGCATCGCGAATAATATCTTCAAGGCTCTTGTCCTCGCTGAACACTCTTGACACAGCTCTATTCGCCTCATATGCGGAATACCCGAGCATAACAAGGGCGCCGACGGCTTCTTGAATTTTGCCTTCGGGTTTGTCGATACCGGCAATTTCAGAACCTGACATCGCTTCAATATCGCTTCCTATTTCCTTCTTTAATTTATCTTTTAACTCAAATATAATCCTCATCGCCGTTTTCTTTCCGATACCGGGTGCCTTCACAAACGAGTTAACATCATCGGTCAGCACGGCAAGTCCGAACTGTGAAGGCCGTATAACGGATACGACTGACAATGCGGCTTTCGGTCCCACTCCTGAAACCTTTATCAACTGCTCGAACATTTTCAGCTCTTCCTCGGTAAGGAACCCGTACAAAAACAAACCGTCTTCCCGCACATTGAGATGGGTATGCATTTTCACTTCGGATCCTATGCTGTCAAGCCGCTCAAGCGTATTCGACGTGACGCTGATACGATAGCCTATCTCGCCTGTGTCTATTACAACGTAATCCTGCCCTTTTGCCGCTAAAACCCCTTTTATGTACGCAAACATAAGCTTCCCCTTTTAAATATAATGATTTGTGCAAAGATAATAATTGCCGGTTTTTTAAAGAGCCTTTCCGCCAATTCCCGAATAATGGGCGTGACATATCGCGGCAGCGAGCGCATCGGCCGCGTCATCGGGTTTTGGTATTTTTTCAAGATTCAGCAAAACCCTAACCATATGCTGTACCTGGACCTTATCCGCCCATCCGTATCCTGTAACACCCTGTTTCACCTGAAGCGGAGTATACTCGTATACCGGTATTCCGGCGCGTGCAGCGCATAAAAGCGCCACACCCCTTCCCTGACCAACTTTTATCGCTGTTTTTGAGTTGCTGTTGAAAAACAATTCCTCAACCGACACCGCATCAGGCATGTATTTTTCGATTAACTCAACGAGACCTTTTTCTAGTATAAGCAAACGATTTGCGAGAGGCAGTGAAGCGTTTGTCGTAATAACGCCGTAATCAATCATTTGAAAACGGTTGCCTTCGTATTTGACAATTCCATACCCCAAAATGGCAAATCCCGGATCAATTCCCATTATAACCACGATGTAATCTCCTTGTGTTATTTATAAGGCATCTTCACGGATACCCTGTTCCGTAGTATGTAAAAAATCAAGTATTGCATAATTATGCATTCTAATGTATAATTATTAAAATAAATAATTTACCGTAAATCTGTAACATGATAATATTTTAACATAGAATGGAGAGATTTTGTATGGCAAATAAGGAAAAAGTTGTACTTGCATATTCCGGAGGCCTTGACACATCAATAATTATTCCGTGGCTGAAGGAAAACTACGATTACGAAGTTATCGCGATGGCAGCGGATGTCGGGCAGGGAGAAGAACTTGAACCGCTTAAGGAAAAAGCCGTAAAAACAGGCGCTTCAAAAATATATATCGAAGATCTGAAAGAGGAATTTGTCACCGATTATATCTTTCCGACATTGAAAGCGGGTGCTAAATATGAGGGGAAATACCTTCTGGGCACTTCGTTCGCAAGGCCGATCATTGCGAAAAGAATGGTAGAAATCGCGAAAAATGAAGGAGCCGTCGCGATCGCGCACGGGGCGACAGGTAAAGGCAATGACCAGGTACGTTTCGAACTGGCTGTAAAAGCCCTCGCTCCCGAGCTTAAAATAATCGCCCCGTGGAGAATATGGGACATACGTTCGCGCGAGGACGCGATAGACTACGCAGCGGCACGAAATATTCCCATTCCGGTAACGAAACAGGACAATTACAGCCGCGACAGGAACTTATGGCATTTAAGCCATGAAGGTTCCGAGCTGGAAGACCCGGCAAACGAGCCCTTCTACGACAAGCTATTGAAGCTTTCGATCACCCCCGAGAATGCTCCCGATAAACCTGCCTATGTTGAAATAGAATTTGAAAAAGGCATACCGGTGAAACTTAACGGTTCTGTCAAAAAGCCTGTCGATCTTATCATGGAGCTTAACAAAATCGGTGGCGAAAACGGGATCGGAATAATAGACATTGTCGAGAACAGGCTTGTCGGGATGAAATCAAGAGGCGTTTACGAAACTCCCGGAGGTACAATATTATATGCCGCCCACCGTGAACTTGAGCTTCTGTGCCTTGACCGCGACACACTGCATTTTAAGGACATGATATCGCACCGTTTTGCGGAACTCGTGTATTACGGGCAGTGGTTCACTCCTCTTCGCGAGGCGCTGTCGGCTTTTGTCGATTCCACGCAGAAAACCGTCACGGGTAAAGTCAGGCTAAAACTTTATAAGGGGAACATTATTCCCGCCGGAAGCGAATCCCCCTATTCACTGTTCAGTGAAGAACTCTGCACCTTCGGCCGGGATGACGTTTATAACCAGAAAGACGCGGAAGGCTTTATCAACCTTTTTGGCCTCCCGGTTAAAGTGCAGGCGATGATGAAGAAAAAGAGCGGGCTTGAATAATACCCTGCATTTTTCGAAAGAACACGAATATTCTGAAAGTATTAGTATGGAGGAAATGCAATGAAACTGTGGAGCGGTCGTTTTTCAAAATCTACGGATCCTTTGGTTGACGATTTCAACTCATCCATCCGTTTCGACAGCCGCCTGTATAAGTATGATATTTTAGGAAGCGTGGCTCATGCGAAAATGCTTGGGAAATGCGGGATTATTTCCGAAGAAGAATCCTCGCTCATTTGCAAAATGCTTCTTGAAATCCTGGCGGATATTGAAAATGGCAAAATAGAATTTGATATCGACGCCGAAGATATACACATGAACATTGAGAAAATCCTTATATCCCGGATAGGAGAAGCGGGCAAAAAGCTTCACACCGGACGGAGCAGGAACGATCAGGTAGCCTTGGACATGCGGATGTACTTAAAGGATGAAAACATTAAGATCCGTGAAATGATTACGGAATTAATAACCGTGCTTATAAATATCGCGGAGAAGAACCTTGATGTCATTATGCCCGGGTATACCCATCTGCAGAGGGCCCAGCCCGTGACATTCGCCCATCATCTTATGGCATATGTCCAAATGCTGTTAAGGGATCGCGAAAGGCTGTCGGACTGTTATGCGCGGCTGAATGTCATGCCCCTTGGTTCCTGCGCCCTGGCCGGCACAACCTATAATCTTGACAGGAGAATGACCGCTATAGAGCTTGGATTTGATTCAATTACCGAAAACAGCATTGACGCCGTATCCGATCGTGATTTTGTCCTGGAAATGGCTTTTTGCCTATCGGTGTTAATGATGCATTTAAGCCGTTTCAGTGAAGAGATTGTTCTGTGGTGTTCTCATGAGTTCTCTTTTATAGAGCTTGATGATGCGTTCAGCACGGGAAGCAGCATAATGCCGCAGAAAAAAAATCCCGATGTTGCGGAACTGGTCCGCGGAAAAACCGGTCGAGTATACGGCAGCCTGATGGCCTTGCTGACCATGATGAAGGCTCTGCCGCTGGCCTATAACAAAGATATGCAGGAGGATAAGGAGGCAGTATTCGATTCAATTGATACGGTAAAAATGTGCCTGCCGGTATTTACCGGAATGATTAAAACAATGAAAATAAACCGTGGCAATATGCTTAACGCGGCCAGGAGCGGTTTTACAAACGCTACCGATATAGCCGATTACCTGGTAAAAAAAGGGGTCCCGTTCCGCGATTCGCATAATATAACCGGAAAACTCGTAGCTTACTGCATAGAGCATAAAAAGGACATCAGCGAACTGACAATGGAAGAATTTAAATCTTTTTCACCCGTTTTCGAAGATGATATTTACAGCGTAATCACGCTTGAAGCATGCGTAAACGGCAGAAAGCTCACGGGAGGACCGGCTAATGAAATCGTAAAGGCATCAATCGAAAAAGTAAAAAAACTCCTTTAAAAAGCGAAACAGGAAAGAATTGTTTTACATCTTTCCTGTTTTTTAATTCATATTAGCGTGTCCAACAGTTTCACCAATTATCTCTTTATCAAGAGGGAACAACTATTAATCAATAAAAAAGCTCCGGCTTTTCTAACCGGAGCTATTAATATGGTTTTGCTTTCTTGTCAAGGGCTTTGCCCATACTATACCAGGAATCCCTTAACTTTTTCCTCATAGCTCCGTCAAGTGTACTTTCAATTACATCATTAAACTGCCTGCGCATTCTGTGATACTCTCTAATATCGAATTCTTCTTTCTCCAGCAGTGCATCCATTTCTTCGAGCCAATCCATAAGATAATCGATACCCATATATTCTTTCGAAGCCTTTTTCTTTAAATGTGCCACGACAAGCTTTACGGCTTTCTTTTTTACATCGGCATCGGTCAACTGTTTTTTCGTGGTTTTTTCTGTCTTTACATCCATTTTAGCTCTTACTCCTTTCTATATATTAATGAGGTAAAAGGTGCGCTTACGCCCTACCTCTGTTTTTTATAAAAAACAAAAATCAAGTGCAAAAATCCGTTATTTTCTGCTTCAATCGTGGGTATAAACCATCACTGCAAGGGCATTTGATAAAATGGTCTTGTGCGAAGTTACGCGACAAAACTGGCTTTTAAAAAATAACGAAAGAAACTGTTACGCAATTTTAATACACCAGGTTACATGGGCAAGCAAACCACAGGAATGTGCAAAAATTGCCTAAAAAAACAATAAACAACTTAATAGCACCGGTTGCAAACAGTAAAATGTCCGGTGCATTTATATTATACCTTAAATCTTCCAGAATTGCAAATTCAAAATAAGGAAAAATCAGGGTTTTTAGTAGGTTATCAATTTCTTTCCGTTAAGTTTTCCGGTATCTATCAGGTTTTCTTTTCCCTTCGGAACGACAACGGTATTCGGATCGCCGTCACTTATATACATCCTGTCCCTTGTCATATTAGGAAGCCAATATGTAAGGTCGAATTTTATCTCAACTTTGCCCTGCGAACGTATACGCGCTACATATTCGGGATTATAGTCTTTATGAATTGAAGGCACGCTCGGCGTAGAGCCGACTGCCATAATAGTCTCATGGAAGTAACGGGTGCCTTCATATTCCCCCCGGATCATTGCGTCCTTTAGTTCTTCGGGCGCTTTTCCCCCATGCGGCAGCGCGAGGGAATAAAATGAGACGCCCCCTATTATCTCCTGCAGGCGTTTTTGGTTCCTGCCGAGTCTTTCATAAATCTGCTCGCGGTTTTTAGCCTGCGAAAAATAGAAATGCCCCCATGAATGGTTGCCGACTTCAAAACCGTAACTCATCAGTATTTCCAGTCTTTCTTTCAATGTGCCGGCTCCCTCGAAAGTCTTTTCTTCCTTATCCATGTTCAGGTAGAAAATGCCCTTTAACCCGAAGTCGGGATGCTTCTCGCTGAACTTAATCATAATTCCGGCGGCAGACTTGGGATTCACAACCAGTTTGCCGTTTTCTTCGATAAGGTTGAACTGCCCGGGAGAACCGTCATCAAACGTAAATACCATCGGTTTCGTGCCCGCGGGGACTGATATGTTGTGATCTATGAAATCACGCATGCTGATAAGCCTGTAACCTTCATTATATAAAGTTTCAAGCAGTTCCTCGAAAGCCTCGAATGAAGTAGTAAACTCCTCATCGTTCGTTGAATCCAGGTCTTCCACAAAATTGTGAAACATGACAATAGGTATATCACCCGATTCATTCGGTCGTATTTCCGAATAATCAACAGGTTCGATATTTGCCTCCTGTGCCGGTGCTGATGGTTTCTGTTCAGGGGAAGAAAGAGCCGGTGTCGGCTCCGAAGGCTCTTGTCCGGACGGTGAAATATCCGGTGCCGGTGAAGTTTCCTGCCCGGACGATACCATCGCCGGTGTCGGGGAAGCTATTCCGGGCGACGGTTCACTTTCTGTCGTCCCGTCCGCTATATGCTCCCGGGACGGAGCCTTTTTATTCTCATTTCCAATTATGCACGACACTGCTATCAGCAAACATACCGCCAGCGTTAACATCAGTATCCCTTTTAAAATTCTCATCTTTTGTTTTCACTCCCAAAACATTAATATTCTATCCCATGCCTTGCGCATACTCCTTTATCAAAGGGATGCCTTACTTTTTCAATTAATGATATATAGTCCGCCAGATTACGCAAACTGTCCGGCGCATCGCGGCCTGTACATATTATTTCCGTTTTTCCGGGTTTTTTTATTAACACATCCGTTATATCTTCTTCCGGAAGCAGACTACTTGAGATAACGTCAAGAACTTCATCAAGCACAACGACGTCCCATTTACCGAACAATATTTCTTCGCGGATATGCCGCCAGCCTGCATGAATATCTTCTTTCGTTTCAGCCAACTGTTTTTCGGTCATTTTCCACAGGAACATCGTATGTCTCTGCTCCGGGCGGTAAAAATAAAGGCTTCCGGAAAACTTCTCCATGATATTTTTCTCGCCTGTTATCGTATTCTTAAGAAATTGAACAAAGAAAACCTTTAGACCCGCGCCAAGTGCCCTTATCGCAAGACCTACGGCAGCGGTGGTTTTCCCTTTTCCGTTTCCGATATACAGGTGGATCATTCCCTTTGACAGCATACCGTTTCCTTTCGGAACAATAAAAAATACGGCATTGAAAACAAATATTTATTTGTCCCAGACAATGCCGAGAATATTATGCAGCAATTCAATATTTATTATATTACATTATGTTTTGTACCGCAACGAAAACTGCCGTATACTTTTACTTCCTGTATTTGCTGAGCGGATTCGATATTTTCCCGATTCCTTTATACCTGCTTACAGGTTTTATCTTTCTGTTCATTCCAATAACGCTGCCAATGGCTCCGGCCAGTATTCCTGCCAATATCATTATAACAGCGCGGCTATTCAGCATAAAATCCTTATAGGCGATACTGCTGGCCATATACAGTATGACCATATATATAAGCCCGCATAACGTTCCTTTCAGCACGCCGTTTTTCTGGTTAAGGACTCCCGCTTTAAAACCTGCCGCAAGCAGGCCTATTAATGTGGCAATTAATACGGCAATCGTAGTATACTTTTCGGGAAAATCGGTAAAAGCCAGAATGCCGGCCAATACCAGCAGAGCCGGAACGGTAATTCCGTAAGCGGTAATCAGCGCGGAACCGATGCCGTACCCTTCCGCTTTAACCGCACTTTGACCTCTCATCTTATCCAACATTTTAATCACCCCAATACCTTCGCATATTGCTGTCCGAAAGCCGCTTTTGAACTGTTGCACTAAACACTATCCCCGCGGGTCCTGCTTCGGGTGTTTTCGTTTACTTGGGCGACAAAGCACCTACCGATAGCACGCTCCATGCATTTTATTAAATTCGCACAGTGGTCTCCATATTCCGGGTCGCTCATTTGCCCGCTCCACAGTTACCTGTACGCAGCAGGGCTTCGGAGCATGTCGCCCGGCGTAACCGAAAACACCCGAATCAGAGCCGCGTACCAATCGGAACGCGGCAGCAATGCCTAGACCCGTTAATCACCCGCTGGTTTGCGGCATTAATTGCAGGTGAAGACTTGTTACCATGTAATTACGCAATAGTTCAAAAGCGGCATTTGAACAGCAGTCTTCGCTTCAATGTATGCGCGGAAACCGGACTTTAGAACCGGTCCGGCCGCGGAATCGGTTCCGGCATAATTAATAAAGCTGTAACATCATTACGTTAACTTGAATAAACTGTTATTGAAAATAATATCAGGGGGTCAAGGACATGGGCTCACGTAGAAGAGGAATTATGGGATGCAATAGCGAAATATTGTTCTTCATTATCCTGTTCCTGCTTCTGTTCTGCAACACAGACTGCGGATGCGGTGTCTGTGACTAATGGCACGGAATAGGAGAGCTTAACGTAAAGGAGGGAAAAATAATGCCGGACGGAATTTTTGGCGACTGGAACAACAGTGAAGTTCTTTTCTTCATCCTTATTTTCCTGTGCTTGTTCTTCAATCGTAGTTGTGGCAGCTATGGCTACGACGACAAGTGCTAAAGGAATTATCCAAAATTGAAAACTGAAAAAACACTGACTTAAATAATTTCACCACTCATAATTAAAGAAGCGGCGTTCCGCTTCTTTTGCTTTAAGTGGCTATTATCTATTATCATCTTTTCATATTCAAAATACCCCAGGCCGTCGGTTCAATCCAATTCTTTCCGTCCGGTGCCGGGACTTTTAAGCTGTTTAACATAACAATTAAGGTACACGAAAGACGCAGCGATTGAAATCGCGGTACCAGCCCACATAATGTAGACCGCGGCAGGAATGTTTAGAAAAGCAAGTACGATTCCCGCAAAAAGGACAGCGGCAGCAGCCTTCCCAACCCAATTCGACGAAACCACAATCTCTTTGCGAAGAAAAAACAAAGAACCGATAATCATCGCGGCTTCCTTAGCGATCAGGATGAAAAAGAAATAATACGGGAGCCTGCCGCCCCTGGCTAAAAGCAGCAGGGCAGTTAATTGAATTGCTTTATCGGCGAACGGATCAGCAAGCTTTCCAAAATTCGTTATAAAATTATATTTCCTTGCGATATAACCGTCGAGTATGTCGGTTAATTCAGCAGCAGCAAAAACAATCAGGCCTTCCGTCAATTTCCCCGAGATCATCAATAAAGCCATGACAGGCACGGCGATAAGCCTTAATATCGTTAAAATGTTCGGCACATGCCTCCATTTGCTCTTATTCATCGTCACAGTTCTCCCCTTGCATGAACACATCGATAAGCAGTTGGTATAAATCAGGGCGATATTTTTTCATGTTGACAGGTTTTAGCTGTCTGTTTGCCCAAACATGCTCGGTTTCGCCGGAAGCAGCGGGTTTCACGGAGCCTTTACGAAAAACTTCATAAAAGAAAGTTATCCGAGTCGGTTTAATATCCTTAACACCGGTTTTCACAATAACCGTGTCACCATAAAAACACGGAGAAGCAAACCTGCATTTCAGATCCAGTAACGGCAGCATAACACCGTCCTTCTCCATTTGGTCATATGTTATTCCGGCTTTTTTTATTAAATCGGTTCTGCCGCATTCAAACCAAACCGGATAGACCGAATGATGGACAACGCCCATTTGATCCGTTTCCTGGTATCTTACAATAATTTCGGTTTGTGATAACATCGGACTCTCCTTAACATTACAGCGCCAAAATCTTATTCAACTCAATCATTTCCTCATCAATGGATTTTTTCATTGAAAGGGCTTCGGCCAGATCAAAGTCGGTAATCTGTCCGTTTATAAACGAAACTGCCCTGTTTATATGTCCATCTTTCAGCAATTTGACCGCATGGGCACCCATACGGCTTGCCATTACCCTGTCATGAACTGTTGGGCTTCCCCCGCGCTGAATATGCCCCAGGATAGTCGCACGTGTTTTAATCTCGGTTTTCTTTTCTATGTATTCGGCTATTTCCACCGCTCCGCCGACACCTTCCGCGATTATCACAAGATAGTGCTTTTTCCCGCGGTTTCTTCCTTCTACAATCGGCTTAATTATATCAATATCTATATTAAAGTCCTTTTCGGGCAAAACAACGGCTTCCGCGCCTCCTGATATCGCAACGTTCAACGCGATATATCCCGCTTTCCTGCCCATAACCTCGAGAACACTGCAGCGTTCGTGGGAATACGCGGTATCCCTTATCTTGTCTATTGCATCCTGAACTGTGTTCATCGCGGTATCGAAACCAATTGTATATTCCGTGCACGAAATATCATTATCAATCGTACCGGGAATGCAAATCACCGGCAGCCCTTTTTTGCTCAAGTCAAGAGCTCCGCGATATGAACCGTCGCCGCCGATAACAACAAGCGCGTCAATCCCGAATACTTTCGCAATCGTTATCGCTTTATTTACGCCGGCTACAGTATTGAATTCCGCTGACCTTGCGGTTTGAAGCGCAGTGCCGCCCCGGTGTATTAAATCACCCACCGAACGCGCCGTCATTTCTTCAATGTCACCGTTTAGAAGACCTTCATATCCTTTACGGATTCCCATAACCTTAAATCCATAGTATACGCCGGTCCGCACTACGGCACGTACCGCCGCGTTCATTCCGGGAGCGTCCCCTCCGCTTGTTAAAACTCCTATTGTCTTCAATTCGCCCATTCTTTCACCACTCTTTTATTAATTTAATGTAATGAATAGCCCGTGTTATTCACACGGGCACATTCGTAAATGCGGTTTTTAAATAAATCATTCAGAAGCCTTTTTCTATTATTATACTGTGTGCTTCCTCTACTTCACCTTCCGGAACTGATACTTCAAAATAGTTGTCGTTTTTTTCTTTCTGGCTGACCGGGTTCAGCTTTACAAGTATACCTTCAGCCTCGAGAATTTCTTTAAGTTTTTCAGCCATTTCCTTATTCTGGGCCATATATACGACAGTCCACATTTTACGCTCCCCCCTGTTAATTCAGGTCTTTCAAAAAGCGGAAGAAACTGCTTGGCAATTTCAACACACCAAGTTGCATCGGCAGGCATTAAACCTTCATGTTTGCAGCCAGCCATGTTTCAACGAGGCGGCCGGTTATTGCCCGCCGCCTGCACCTTAAACCGGTATTAACCGTCCAAAACCAAAAAATATCCCTTACAGGCTATATGGATTGAATATAGCTACGACATTACTATATATTATTTTCAGAAAAAACGCAAGTAATAGGCTTAGATATGCCCATTTATTTCCATAAACCGTTTTTTACGGGTACCTTTTCCTGTTTTACGTTTTCCGCGCCCAACATGTCCTTCAACTCATTTATAAGAGTATTATTCAGTGTTACCCTGAAGCCTTTTTTTACTGAACCGGCATGATAAATATATACCGGGACCGTCCCGTCAAAGTATTTCAGCATCGAACCGACAGCGTGCATAACTTCTTTGCCGGTGCCCGCGGGTATGCGTATTTTCAGGCACTCTATCATCGTGCCGTATCCATTGTTTATTTCCTGAATATAACCTGTGTCATTTGTTGCCCCACCGGGTAAACCCGAATATCTTTTCGGTTCAAAAGGCTTTTCACCCTTAACAATAGGTTTTGCCATTTCCATTATGATTTTCGGAGCCTCATCTTCCCTTACGCTTATTTTCCCCTCAATCCATATAGGTAATTCCGGTTTAAGAAAAGCCCCGTATTTTTCAAGCACGCTTGGAAATACTATAACTTCCATCTGTCCCATCAGATCCTCAACAGTAACAAACGCCATCAATTGATTGCTCTTTGTCGTAATAGTCTTAATGTCCGTGACCAATCCGGCAACGCGCGCAAAAGCGCCGTCTGCGATATTATTCCCGGATACATCACCGGTTTTCTCCTCATCTATTAAATCAACGGAATGTATCGTTACCCAATTATTTATGTCATCTTCAAATTCCCTTAAAGGATGTCCCGATAAATATAATCCAAGCATATCCTTTTCCATTGCCAATAAAAGCCTGTCGTCATATTCGTCAATCTCGGGATATGATACATCGAAACCGGAGCTTTTCAAATCGCCGTTGTCGAAGAACGACAGCTGGCCTTCCATTCTCATTTTTTTTGCATTGGCAATGTTGTCCATTATCTTCTCATACGAGTTAATCAGTCTTGAACGGTAGATCTTCAGCGAATCAAAAGCACCGCTTTTTATGAGGCTTTCAATACATCGTTTATTCAAATCCCTTCCTTCCATTCTTTCGCATAAATCGGGCAGACTTGTAAACGGGCCGTTCTTTTTCCTTTCCGCAATTATTTGCTTTACAACACTTGAGCCGACATTTTTAACAGCCGCAAGCCCAAACCTTATTTTGCCGTCCGATACCGTAAACCCGACACCGCTTTCGTTAATATCGGGAGGCAGCACCTTAATACCCATTTTTCTGCATTCATATACATAGCGTGATATTTTTTCCGGCGATCCGAGAAAACTGTTCAAAAGCGCCGCCATAAATTCAACGGGATAATAACGCTTAAGCCATGCGGTCTGATACCCTACTACCGCATACGCGGCTGCATGGGATTTATTAAACGCGTAGCTTGCAAAATCCGACATTTCATCGAATATCTCATTTGCAGTCCTCTCATCCACACCATTTCGTACCGCGCCCGGAATTATAACGTTCCCGGACGGGTCCGTTTCGCCGTATATAAACCTTTGACGTTCATCATCCATTATTTCCTTTTTCTTTTTTGCCATAGCCCTTCGGACAAGATCGGAGCGGCCAAGCGAATACCCGGCCAAATCCCTTACGATCTGCATTACCTGTTCCTGGTAGATGATGCAGCCGTAAGTTACGTTCAAAATCGGTTCAAGCAAAGGATGGGCATACCGAACTTCTCCGGGATTCTTTTTATTCCTGATATACCTTGGTATTTGATCCATGGGCCCGGGACGATACAGGGAAATCCCGGCGATAATGTCTTCTATCGAGGATGGTTTAAGCTCGGTAAAAAACTGCGTCATACCCGAGCTTTCCAACTGAAACACGCCGGCGGTGTCACCATCGGATATCATCCTGAAAACCTCGGGATCGTTCATGTCGATATTATCAATATTAATCTTTATTCCGTGATTTTTTTCTATCATATTCAGCGCGTCGCGTATTACCGTAAGCGTCCTGAGTCCGAGAAAGTCCATTTTCAAAAGCCCGAGTTCTTCGAGCGTTGTCATCGGGAACTGGGTCGAGATATTACCTTCGCTCTGGTAAAGAGGAACATATTCGGTTATCGGTTCGCTTGAAATAACGACACCTGCCGCATGCGTAGACGCATGCCGCGGCATTCCCTCAAGCAGAACGGCGGTATTGATAAGTTCATGCACACGGTGGTCGTTTTCATAAACCTGCCTTAATTCATTATTCAATTCAAGGGCTTTTTTTATGTTCATGCCAATTTGCATCGGAACCATTTTCGCTATCCTGTCAACTTCGGAATACGGAATTGCCAATGCGCGTCCTACATCCCTTATCGCTGCCCGAGCAGCCATAGTTCCGAAGGTTATTATTTGCGCAACCCTGTCTTTTCCGTATTTGTTGACAACATAATCTATTACTTCGCCGCGCCTTTCATAGCAAAAATCTATATCAATATCTGGCATGCTTATTCTCTCGGGGTTAAGGAACCTTTCAAATATAAGGTTATAGCGGATTGGATCAACATTCGTGATCCCAAGGCAGTACGAAACCAGGCTCCCCGCAGCCGAACCTCTGCCCGGCCCTACCATTATGTTGTTTTCCTTCGCATAGCGGATAAAATCCGATACAATAAGGAAATAGTCCACGTAATTCATCTGCCTGATAACCGAAAGCTCATATTCAAGCCGTTCGAGAAGTGAATCTTCATCGCCGTAGCGTTCGCGGAAACCTTTAACACACAGCTCTCTCAGGTATTCGAACTTATCGACGTTTTCCGGTACTTCAAAAGTAGGAAGACGCGGATTCCCGAACTCAATTTCGACATTACATAATTCTGCAATTTTAACGGTGTTTTCAATTGCTTCAGGATAATAATTGAACTGCTTCGTCATTTGATCCGGGGATTTTAAAAAGAGCTCATCCGTTCTGAATGTCATCCTGTCTTCATCTTCAATCGTTTTTGCCGTTTGTATGCACATCAGTATTTCCTGCGCTCTTGCGTCCTCTTTGTTCAGATAATGAACATCATTAGTGGCAACGACCGGGATTCCGGTTTCGGCTGACAGTTCGCGCAGTTTCATATTGACAAATTTCTGCTCCTCAATGCCGTTATGCTGGAGCTCAAGGTAGAAGTTCCCCTTGCCGAAAACAGCTTCTAACTTTACGGCGAGATCCTTTGCACGTTCATACCTGTTATCCAGGAGCGCTTTCGGAATATCTCCCGCAAGGCACCCGCTTAGACAAATAAGGCCTTCATGGTATTTCTCCAAAAGCTCAATGTCAATTCTCGGTTTATAGTAGAAGCCCTCGATATAACTAGCAGAAACCAGCTTCATAAGGTTCTTGTAGCCTGTCGAGTTTTTCGCGAGCAGGATTAAATGTCCCTGATCGGCATCAAGCCTTGCATCCTTGTCAAACCTGGAGCGCGCGGCAGTATAAACCTCGCATCCGATAATCGGTTTAATCCCGTTTTTCACGCAGGCCTTGTGAAAATCTATCACCCCGAACATAGCGCCGTGATCGGTGATCGCAACCGCGTCCATCCCGAGCTCCTTAACCCGTTCCACAAGTGAATCGATCCGGCAGGCTCCGTCAAGAAGGCTGTATTCTGTATGAACATGCAAGTGAACAAAAGAACCCATTTGCCGATGCTCCTTTTTAAAGAAATGCCGCAAAAACGAATGTTCCCTTAAAATTATAACATAACGGATCATCACTGCAAACTGTTACCCGTCGTCACTGAAATCACTTGAATAGACCCCGCGGAAATAATGTTTATACACTGCCCATTAGAACTATTGTACAATAACGTCAACAAGGAGCTTCATTTGCAAGAGCTATACAGTTCAGTTCGGGCAAGTCGAAACTCGCAAAAATGCTTCGGAATATTTTTTGCAGGAAGCATTTTTGCTCAAACAGTCGACTTGCTTATCCTCGCTCTGACTGTATATCTCTAGGCTTCATTCCGCTATAGTTTCCTTTTATTGTACAATAGTTCCTCTGATTATTGCGCTGATTCAACCAATCAGCCAGCGGGTGGTTCGGGTGATTTCAGTGCGACTGGAGATACTGCGGTGTTGCGTTCAGAGCAACGGCCTTGTTAAGGATATTAAGAACAGAACCGTGATTATAAGGTATGTCGAATATACGGCCAGCATCGGCCAATGCGCAATAACCGGAACAACTGCGGATTTTTTATTGCCTGAAGCGGGTTTTACTTTACCCTTTTTTAATGCTTCAAAAGCTTTAAGCATAATTGCAAGGATAAACCCGACAACAGAAGCAAGAATAAGAAGCTCTCCCATTATTGCCGGAGTCAGCGCTGCGTCGCTTGCGGGTATATGCCTGTTGTTCCAGTTAATTAACACGGCAAGAAGGTTATTTGTAAAATGCGCAAGAATTCCCGTTAATATTGAGCCCGTCCTATAGCAGAACCATGCAAATAGAAGCCCAAGGAAAAAAGGGCCAAGCAGGTTTCTTATATCGAAATGAAACAAAGCAAAATAAAAAGCGGATATTATTACCGCCGCTCGGGTACCAAGCGGCTCAAACATGCCAAATACAACGCCTCTGAAGAATAACTCCTCGCATACGGCCGGAAGCAGAACTATCACAAAAATTTGCGTCCATAATTCCGGTACGCTTGCCGGGGCTGGTACATTAACGGTTGTTACCTTACCGATTTTTTCAAGCAGGAAAATCACAAACGAATTCAGAACCGACGCAATAAGGCTTGAAGCGACGGTCATCATAATTACCAGAAGCGCTTCGAGAATTGTTATTGGTTTCAGCTTTAGAACCGCTGCCGGGGAAGTACCGTTTAAATATATAAAAACAAGCGCCGGGAGAAGTATTACAATCAACTGGAAAAAGGCAAGCAGCATATACAGGTTATTATCAATCCACGCATCTCCGAACAACAGCTTGAATAAAAATTGAAATATGAGATATATCAAAACAACTGCAAATACCAGATAGTTGGTATGTTTCTCAGTTAATTGCCGCTCCAACTTAACCTCCGTTTTACTTTTCCGCCGGGCACAGCAGTATTCGTTTTTCTGTAATGATAAGCATAACCGGTTTGTCGTGTTTTCCACGCGGAAGTGTTTGTACCAGCTGGTTTTCAAATGCAAGCCCTATTGTCCGGCAGTGCGGTGAAATCGTATAAACCCTGTCAAGATACCTGTCATAATATCCTTTCCCGTAACCTATGCGGTATCCCCTTCTGTCAAACAAAAGGCCGGGAACAATAATAAGGTCGATACAAGCTTCGGAAACAGGCAGTAAATGTAATTTCGGTTCCATTATTCCGAACTTACCGGGTTCCAGGTCCTGTTCAAGGTCTCTTACCGGAACCGCATGCATTTGTGTTCCCGGACCAATCCTCGGCACAGATACGGTTTTCCCGCCGGCCAGAGCGTTTTTTATTATATTGTGCGTCGGAACTTCATTCCCCATCGATACATATATAAAAATGCTTTTGCTTGATTTATACCATTCATGATTTATAACGCGGTTTGCAATAATATCGCCATATTTGCAAACCATCAGTTTATCCATTGAATCTCTTTTTATCTGCGCCTGCTTTCTTAATTCGCTTTTTAGCATTTATAACCTCTTACGCTGTTTTAGCGCAGACTAATTCAGCTTGTTTCCGCACTGGGGGCAAAACGCGGTATCCGCGGTAACTTCCGTTCCGCACCCCGGACACTTCTTCGAATTCTTTATTTCCTGGATTTTCTGCTGGAGTTCTTCAATTTTCTGTTCAATTTCAGCTATCTGGGAACATTTTTCTTCCATTCCCAGATTGTTTCCGGCTTTGTACTGTTCATAAACGGCAGTGCCTATTTCATAATATAATTTTCTGATCTTTTCCTTTTCCTGTGAAATAGCGGAATTTAACTTTGTTACCTCAACCATATCACTTGTCTTTTGGGAAATATTTTTGCCAAATTTCTTTAAATCGTCCATAAATGCCATATATATCGCCTCCAAATTATAATTTTACTTTTCCTGACACTAATAGGATATTATTTATTTACCGCAAAATCAAGAGCCTATAACATTACCCGTATCTTCCTGTTTGATCGCGGAAATCCACAAGGTCAGTTCCGAAGAAAGCACGACTCTGTCAACATGAAGCTGGTACTGGTATTTATCTGTCCTGAATAACCTTTTATCGACAACTTCAATAACAAGATCGATATCAATCTCTTTTGTTTTCTTGCCGAGCAAAACACTGTATTTTTGTTTGACAGCCTGCTGCAGGACCATTTTTTCAATGTCGTCATCGACGTTTATTTCAACAATAATATCCTTTAAAGTTTGTTCTGTTTCCTGTTGGGATTGTTCCAGTTTTTCAAGCTTTGTCCGATAATCTTCAACCATTGTTTCAAGGTACCTGTTTCTTTTATATAAATCATCGATTTTCCCCGCAAGCAGAAGATTCCATAATAACGCACCTATCGCGATTCCGACTAAAATGCCCGAAATATGATATATAAACGCGGTTTTTTTCTTCATGGCAGTAAATCCCCAAAACCCGGAACAAATTTAAATACATATGACCCGCAGTTCGCTCCTGCCATTGCGCAGATAATATAAATTACCTCCCTTGCCATTGCCCTAATTTCGCCCTGCAGGAGTCCTTTTTCAAACATCTTCAGTGAATTAAATGAACCTCCGAGAGCAATGGCTATTGCCCATACTTTTACAAAGCTGGCCATGTCATTCATTGCCTTAAGCGGGGGCTGATCATTAATAACAGCGGCAATACCGGCAAAACACGCGGCTCCCAGTACAACGCCGAAAGAAACTAGGAAGTGATATATAACAGCTCCCAAAAAGGACGACACGTTATTCACACCTCCAAAAGCTTATACTATTGAAGTTTATGCTAAAAGATAATTATGAGAACATGAAAATAAATTATAGACTTTTCTTTCTAAGTATCGAATTCGGTAATACACGGCATGGTGTTTTTATTTTAAACATCATCTGCGGATGCGGTGCGGCAGTAATAACATTGCCTTCCATATCCTGCATAAGATCGGCAACCATCCGGATGTCATTCCCGTCAGGCTGCATTATTTCAATTTCATCACCTTTTACAAGCTTGTTGCGCTGTTCCACAACAGCAAGATGTTCCCGTTCATCATAGGACCTTACAATCCCCATGAACTCCCAAGTCCTGATATAGCTTGAAGTACGGTAGTTCTGACTTTCAGAGCCGGGTTTTCCGAAGAAAAAACCGGTTGTAAATCCGCGGTGGCTTACTTTAGAAACCTCTTCAAACCATCTTTGTTCCGGTTTATATCCTTCAGGGTCTTCACGCCACTTGTCGAACACGTTTCGGTATGCTCTTACAACCGTAGCCACATAAAATACGCTTTTCATGCGCCCTTCTATTTTCAGGCTCGTTATGCCCGCTCTCGCAAGTTCCGGGATATATTCAATCATGCACAGATCCTTTGAGTTAAATATAAAAGTGCCCTTTTCGTCCTCCTCAACAGGGAAATACTCACCGGGGCGTTTTTCTTCGGTCAGGTAATACTTCCACCGGCAGGGATGGGCACAGTCGCCGCGGTTCGCGTCCCTTCCGCACATGAAATTGCTTAACAGGCACCTTCCGGAATACGAAATGCACATCGCGCCGTGAACAAACACTTCCAGTTCGATATCCGGCAGCATTTGGCGCATAAACGCAAGCTCTGAAAGCGACATTTCCCTTGCCGCGATAATCCTCGATACCCCTTGCTGCTGCCAGAAGCGGGCGCTCATATAATTGGTCACGTTCGCCTGCGTGCTGATGTGAATCGGCATACCGGGGCTTATTTCCCTGACAAGGGATAAAACTCCGGGATCCGATACAATAACGGCGTCGGCGCCGAGAGCGGTTATTTCTTTTATATAATCCGCCATGCTGTTAAAATCTTCATTGTGAGCGATGATATTTACCGTTACATATACTTTCCTGCCCCTTTCATGGGCAAATTCAATCCCTTCCTTCATCTGTTCCGGCGTGAAATTACCGGCACCTGCCCGAAGTCCGAAACGTTCTCCGGCAACGTAAACGGCATCGGCTCCGTATATAACGGCCATTTTAAGTTTTTCAAGGTCTCCGGCGGGAGCCAGAAGTTCCATTTTAATATTCACACCTTCCTGTAACTGATTGCGATACCATCTCCAATCGGAACAACGCTTGTTATTAAATTATCCATCGCAAAAAGTTCTTCGAGGTATTCCCTGAGCCTGTTCGCTATTGTACGGTGCTTATGCTCAACAGTCCCTTGCTTTGCGACAAGCCCTCCATATAATACGTTATCGGACAGCAGAATACCGTTTATGTTAATTAATCTGACGCAATGCGGAAGAAACAGCGGATATTGGCCTTTTGCCGCGTCAAGAAATATTAAATCGTATGGTTTGTCAAGGCACTGCAAAACGTCAAGAGCTTCACCGTTAATAATGCGTATAACCTTATCAAGGCCGGCCTTTTTTATATAAAACACGGCCGTTGAAGCCATATCTGCGTCTACTTCAATCGTATCAATGGTACATTCGGAATTTAATGCCTTTGCGATAATAATTGACGAATAGCCGATAGCAGTTCCTATTTCAAGGATTCTGCGCGGTTTCGAAATTGCGCATATCGTTTCGATAAATCTTGCGGTCTCGGGAACAACAACAGGAATATGCCTGCTTTCGGCATATTCCTTCATCTCGGCCAGCAGCGGATCCTTTTGTTTTATTAATTCTGAAATAAAAGCGTTTATATAACGGTAATCAACCCTATTGTCCAAATCGGAAACACTCCCGGCTTTACAGGAATTTAACCTATTTCATCCCGTATCTTTTCAGGTCCCTTTCATGCCCGCTAAAGGTTTCGTTATATATAACAGTGCCATCAGGAGGCGAAAAGAAGAAATAATATTCTGTTTCTTCGGGGTACAGCGCAGCCTCTATGGCTTCAACCCTCGGCGAACAAATCGGCCCCGGCGGGAGCCCGCCTACTTTATACGTGTTATACGGGCTATCTATTTCAAGGTCTTTAAACGTTACTATCTGGATACGCCCGAGCCCAGCCATTATTCTCGCGTACTGGATAGTAGCGTCCGATTCGAGACGCGTATAAGCGCGGCTGTTCAGCCTGTTATGAAAAACGCTTGATATCTTTTTATAATCATCCAGATATTTCGCTTCCATTTCAATGAGAGAAGCAAGGGTAACCACCTCATCGACTGTCATGCCGAGTTCTTCCGCCCGTTCATAATATTCCGGCTTAAATACGGAATCAAACTCTCTAAGAAGCCTGTCTACAATTTCTTCTTCTTTCCAATCAAGTTCTATTTTATACGTATCCGGGTATAAATATCCCTCCAATGGGTATTTTCTGTCGGGAACATTCTCTAAAAATTTATATTTTTTTATTTTTGTTTTGCAAAGAGATTCAAACCTGTCCCTGTCAACAATATTCCTCTCCACCAGGTAATCTATAAGCTCGACAACGGTGAACCCTTCCGGAATACGCACATCCTTAGTCGGCTCGGCCATCGGGTTGCTCGTTAATACAAGCATAAGGCCTTCATAGTTCAATTCCTTGCTGACAATATGTTTTCCGGCCTTGTATTTCGTATCATACCCGTTCAGTTTCGAAAGCAATCTGTACAGCCACGGATACTCCACAAGACCTTCTTTATACAAAATGGATAATATTTTAGTTTCGGTCGCGCCTTCCGGAATTTCTATTATAATCTGTTCCTCTTTGGGAATTTCAATTTTACCGGTCGTAGCGTATTCGACTCCATATTTCGTTAGATAATCATACGCGACATATGCGGATGAAAAAAATAGACCCATACATATTACAACAAATATAAGAAAACGCAAAAATAATCGTTTTTTCTTTTTCCCAGTTCTTGCCATAAGATCACCCTCCGGCAACAATATAAAGCAGCCGCAATTCTTAAGACCCTGCCGCCCTTATCCTTTATATAACAAACCATCCATTAAAACAAGATTAATTATACCATTTCATCTCGTGACAGTCAAAACGGGTGTACCGTCAACCCTGGAACAGGAAGCCTCTCCTGAGTATCCTTGCAGCAATATACATATTCCGCCCGGTTTTCGTTTTAACTTCGCCTGCAAACCTGAATAAATCGTTGATGGTCTTTTTGTCCGGTACACGGCCGCCGTAGCGAACACTGTAATATATGTCCGTCATATCTGCCATGCTCATCTTAACAAAATTATAACGCTGATCAACCCTGACGGCAAAATTTTTCGGGGTTTCCCCGGTTATAATAACACATCCGGTATGTTTAAGAAGCGAGACTATATAACGGTATAGGTAAAGAACCGTTTTCCCGGGAGCAATCAAATGCAAAACAGCCTGTCTTGTCAGTATGAACAATATGTTAACAAGCGCGATTGCAAGTATAACAGCGGCAATATATAATATTACCTCGCCTGAAGATATGCCGCTTTGCGTGTTATAAAGGTCGTCCGGTCCGTATCCGTCCCTTCCGTAGAAATCCATATACTGTTCGGCGTAGGATTCGTCATACATTGAATACGGATCTTCCGAACCGCCGGTGTTGACACTAAGGGGCACTATATAATTCATTGCACCCGCGAACGGCGATGTCGGTTCAAAACTAACCCATCCCGCGCCTTCAAGGTACACTTCAACCCATGCGTGTGCGTTTTGGTTAGTAACATGATAATATCCGTCATTACCGGTGTTTACCGGCATTACAAAACCCTCAACATATCTTGCGGGAATACCGGCAGCTCTTGCCATAATGCACATCGCACTTGCATAATAAGAACAATACCCTTCTTTTAATTCAAAAAGGAAATAATCGACAAAATCCTGCCCTTCAGGCGTGTATCCGGGTGCCAGCGTATAGTTGTAGTTATTTCTTAAATATCTCTCGATTGATTTAACCTTTCCATAAACCGTATCGACATTTGAAGTCAGTTCGTAGGCAAGCTCGTAAACCCTGTCCGGCAGATTCCCGGGAAGCTGCGTGTAAAGTTCGTAAACCTCGTCCCGGTGCCTTTTCAACTGCTGAAACAGTTCAATAACGTCAATGACTTCCTCCCTTATAAGCTCGGCGTTTTCAATATCCTCCGTTTCAAGTTTTCTTAAGAAGTCCATGTTTGTGTTAATAAAATCATAATACATCCCCGGCCGGCTTATATTAAAGAAATTGTCCAGAGCACTCATACCATAGCCGGGCTGAATATAATTGATCTCGTACGTTGTGTTTCCGGAAAGTCTCCTGTCCGCCCTCACCGTTCCGGTTATATCCTCTTCGAGGGCATGGCCCAGCGACGAAATCCCTCTTATTGGCAGCAATATCTTGAGCGGCGTAAAAACCGTTTTAGTGCGCACATTCAAATGCCTTATCGACAGATTTCCTTCCGGAAAGAGCATTTTTAATTCATCCGGCATTTGTTTCCGGCTGATATACTCAACGTATTGTTCGGGCTCTTCAATGCTTGCCGATAGATCAACGACATTGTCCTGGTATATGTTAATGGTACTGCCTATAGCCGCTTTCCATCCGTGTTTAAGCTCCTCGTGATCATAATACCTGTCGGTAAGATATTCCTCCTTGTCCCTTTCCGTTTTCTCCCATCCAACACCTGTATATTTGTCATAAACCGCTCCACGCAAATAAACCCGCGCAGGAGCCTTAACTCTCATAACCGGAGTATAGTCGGGCGCCACCGGTCCGCCAAGACGCGACGGGTCTCCGAAACCCGTATTCGCAAGCGAAAAATCATCATACCTGTCAACAGAATATTTATAATAAAGGTCCCAGTAAACCGTGTTTATTTTATCTCTCATCCACGGCCATTGAATCGGCAGCGGATTCTTAGGAATAAGTGACACAAGCAGAATCAAAACCAAACCGACCGGAACAAAATAAACCGAAATGTCCCCGTGTTTTCTGAACGCTTCAGCATCCTTCGTTTTTATTGTATACAGCAGATAATTATGGCGTACATATGCAATTATCGCCACTATTATGAAGATGAAAAAAGACAGTTTATCGACATAACGGATTAAGCCCCAGACCGTGATAAAAAAAACAAGGCCGGGCACAATCAAAGGATAAAACCTGAAACGCCTTACAAGGAAGTAGTATATCGGCATAGCCGCGATTACCGACAGCAATCCGGTTCCGTACATAAGCACGGAATAAGGAACGGTTTCGTCATAGTAACCTGTGCCCACCTTGACTATCATCTTCACAAATTCTTCGGCATACGACAATAACGGCATCACCGAGCCAATACCGCTCACTGCTATCCTGATTGTTATATAAATAATCCCGAGCGCTATCGATGACAAAAAAACAATACGACCCGCAAATGTATTCAGCAGGGAATAAAATACAAACGCTCCGACTGCAAACAAAAGCATCTGCCATGAATAAACGGGAATATGCATCGGCATCAAAGACGCCTTAATTACCGCAAACAGATAGAATACGCCTATTAACCAGCAGGATAAATAATTGCGGTGCTTTTCGTTCATCGGCAAACTCCTTTCAAACCGCTTTTGTATCGGGCATATCATCGAATTCCTTCATGTTTTCAAACATATTAACAACACGTATGCCCAACTCCGATAATTCCTCAGCGAGCGCCTTTTCCACTTCCTGCTTCATTTGTCCTGAGACATCGCAGTAAAAAAGCGATATATTATGTCCGTTAGCATGCATTCTGGCGATACTTTCAAGGCAGCTTTCATTAACCATCGGTGAAAAAACCATTACGCTCTGGCGTTCGGGCATGCTCTCTATAAAATAGTCCATAACGCTGTTGAATGAAACTTTCTGATCGAACGGAATAAACGCAAATAATTCGTATAGTTGATTAAAAGCGTTCATATCCTGATAAGTAAGCGTGATCTGTTCTTTCCTGAAAAAACATGTTTTAAGAACAACGCCCGAGCTAAGAAACACCCTCGCCAGCGAAACCAGGACTTCTATTGTCCTGTCTTCAATTTTAAGAACATATTCCGCTTCCCCGGGTATTTCCTCAAAATTTATTATTATCCAGAATTCCTTTTCGGAGGACGAGTGCGTTTCCTTTGTCATAAGCTTGTTAAACTTCGATGAAAGCTTCCAATGTATTTTTTTCAAACTGTCGCCATACATGTAATCTCTTATGTTGTCTATTTCGGAATGACCCATTTCTTTTTTCCGGGAGAGGTATTCATTCTCCGAAACCCTTGCAAATTGATGTTTAGCCTCCTCAAGCGGCAGAATCCTGGGAAATACGCGTATAAACTTTGTTTCGCCCATTTTATATTTTAATGAAAACAGGTTTAAAAAATCCCTTATTTCAATACACGATATGCCGATTTTATACCTGCCCCTGTACAGTATCGGAACGCTGAAATGGAATTCACGGCGGCTGAATGGCTTCAGTACAAGGTGCTCGGTTTTCATGCCGCTGATTAACATTTGCCCTTCCATATGCATATACACCGTGAAGTATGGAATGTACAACGGTGTGACATTATGTATTTTTAACTTGTAGTCAAGTATTTCACCTTTCCGGTATTCGCGTTTGTCCAGTCTCTCACTGAAAGTAAACGTATTATACACTATAAAGAGGTAAGTAAACGACACAAAAGGCAGGAAAAGAACCACATAAAAAAGTGTATACGGCAAAAATCCGCCGTCAATGAATATATAAACAAAGGACAGAAAGAGAATAGCCAAATAAACAATCCTGCTTTTTTTCATAAATAACCTCCGCCTGCTGCATAAACAGCCGACTTTTTATTCATAAACACGTACGGAATGATTTTAATTACATCGGTACCCTGACATTTGTCAATAATTCCGACAGGACGCTTTCAGCGGTGATTTTCCTGATACGCGCTTCCTGCTTCAGAATTATGCGGTGTGACAGCACGGGAACAACGAGGCTTTTGACATCATCCGGTATCACATAGTCCCTTCCCATATATAAAGCAAGGCTCTGAGCCGCGCGCATCAAATATAATGACGCCCTCGGGCTGCATCCCAACAGCACATGTTCCTGGCGGCGCGTTCTCTGCACGATCTCAACTATGTATTCACCGATTGCCCGCTCCACATGAACCTTCCTCACCTGTTTCCTAAGCTCTATAATTTGCCCGCCGTCGGCGACAGCACTTAATTCAGCCAGCGGATTGTCCTGCCTGAACCTGAATAAAATATCCACCTCATCATCCTTATCAGGGTATCCCATTGTTATTCTCATCAGAAACCTGTCCAGCTGCGCTTCGGGCAGAGGATATGTCCCCATGTATTCTACGGGATTCTGAGTTGCGATAACCATGAACGGATCGGGTACGGAGTATGTAACGCCGTCGACCGTAACCTGCCTTTCTTCCATAACTTCAAGCATACTGGCCTGGGTTTTCGGCGATGTGCGGTTTATTTCATCGGCAAGAATGATATGGCTCATAATATTGCCCTGTCTGTATTCAAATTCGCTGGTCTTCGGATTAAACACCGAAAAACCCGTTATATCCGAAGGCAATATATCAGGCGTAAACTGGATCCTGTTAAATGACACGCCTATTGATCGCGCAAGCGAATAAGCCATTGTTGTTTTGCCTATCCCGGGCACATCCTCGATAAGCACATGCCCGCCCGCGGCAAGGCAAACAACCATTAACTTCGACGCCCCGCTTTGGCCGACCATTACTTTTCCCATGTTTTCAACAATTCTTTGCATAATGGAACCGTTATCCATATGACCATTCCTTTCGGCGAGAAACTTATACTGTACAGCTTGCGATATGCAGCTTAAACACAGATTTCATCCTGACAATATCCGGCATAATAACAAGCAGCGGAAAATCCGAAAAAACATACGGTTTATATTTATTTAAGATTTTATCACAATAATAATAACGGTAAATATCAGCACAATGAACGAAAAATGAGAATAAATTTTGGATTATTTCTTTTTACCGGTAAGGCCGTTTACAATATCTTTAAAATGATTGCCCTTTTCCATAAAGTTTGCATACATGTCAAAACTGGCGCTGGCAGGGGATAAAAGCACAATACCTCCGTTGCCGGCTAACAAAAAAGCTTCCGTTACCGCGGCTTCCATTTCGGAAATGCGTATTATCGGCACAGGTTCAGCGCCAACCATTTCTATGTATTTCCTGTACGCCTGTTCAATTTTTTGTGCAGTATCGCCCATTAATACCAGGGCACTTGCATGATTGTGCAAAACCTCTCCCATTTCGTCATAGGAAAGGTTTTTATCATATCCTCCGGCAATAAGGACGACTTTACGGTTAAATGCTTTCAGGCTCGCAATCGTACGTGTCGGGCTTGTTCCGATTGAATTATTGTAGAACGAAACGCCGTCCACTTCCCTGACAAACTCAATTCGGTGTTCGACACCCTTAAATGTCTGCGCTACATACCTGATTGTATTTATGCTCACTTCGGGCATTACCGCGGAAACGGCGGCCATTATGTTCTCCACATTATGCATTCCCGGCAGCTTTATTTTTTCTATAGGAAGTATATCAACCTCGGACGTATCCCTGTAAACAATACGGCTGTTTCTTAAAAAAGCCCCGCAAATTACTTCCTCCCTGCTGCTGAACAGCACCGGTTTGCCCGGGACTTCGGACAGAAAACCCGCGGTTACCGGGTTATCCGCGTTCAATACAACCCTTCCTGTTGAAGTTTGGTATCTGAATATGTTTTTCTTTGCATCGATGTATTCTCCCATGGATTTATGCACATCAAGATGGTTTGGCGTAATATTTGTTATAACGGCGACATGAGGACTGTTTTTCATCGTATGGAGTTGAAAGCTCGAAAGCTCGAGGACAACCCTGTCATCAGGCTTTATTCCGCCCAGCTTCTCAAAAAGAGGAGTTCCGATATTACCGCCTAGATAACAGCTGTACCCCTGTTTTTCGAGCATATTGAATATTAATGAAGAAGTGGTGGTTTTCCCGTCGCTTCCCGTAACGCCGTAAATTTTAGCAGGGCAAAGCTTAACAAATACCTCTATTTCCGAGGTCAGTTCCGCCCCTTCATGCAAAGCCGTTGTAATCTGCGGAAGATCAAACCGCATCCCCGGCGTACGGAAAATAATATCGAATCCTTTAAGGTTGTCAAGGTAATTTTCGCCAAGCGAGAAACGTATTCCCCGTTTTATATAGTCCGGCAGTATGTCGGATAACTCTTCTTCCTTCTTTTTGTCAAATACCGTAACAAACGCTCCCCAATCGGTTAACGTACCGGCCAGCGGCCTGTTACTGATGCCAAAGCCAAGAACCGCCACCTGTTTGCCTTTAATCTCTTTTTTAAATGATTCCAACGCCAGGTTCAAAGTATTTCCACCTTTCAGTCAACATACCTTTTTTTCATTCTTGCTCTTCTGATAATAAGCCCTACAAGAAATCTTAACGCCAGCAGAGCAAGAATAATGACAGCCCGCGGATCGAGACGGTCGGACAATTCCTTTAAATAATCCATTATCCCTTTTAGGCTTTTACCAGGAATATCAGCCATTCAAAACCCCTCCATACCAACTATAATATAATAGCCCGCATAATTTAATATTACCATATTAACCAGTGCAGCGAAATCAAAGCCAAAAAATTTTTCTTGTTTTCCGTGGACACTGATTCTTGGGATCGGGTCTGAATTTTTACTTATAACGGCAGGATTATTTTTAATAGGAATAAACACATAATAAGCTGTAGGATTTATATTTCTGTATAAAAATTGATTGGATAGGTATTTAATTATGCAAAAAACCCGCTGAAACAGCGGGTTTTCGGACAACCTGGTGCGAAAGGCGGGATTTGAACCCGCACGTGCGTAATGCACACTAGATCCTGAATCTAGCGAGTCTGCCAATTCCACCACTTTCGCACGTTACTTTTACGACAATGTTAATTATAAAGTGGCGGCATGAGTTTGTCAATAGAAAAAGTCGCGGAACGGTTTACCAAATGCACTCAAAGTGATACTCCCCCGATCCTGTTTCAAAGCAGATGTAACCATCCTCCTCTATAGCCTTTGCTACCCCTGCAGCATTACCAGTAAACTTACCCTCCTGCCAGAGGCTCCTGCCACCCTCTTTTATAATGAATTTACCTTTCGCATCACCGGGCACAGGAACGCATATCTTTGCTGTACTGTTACACGGAACAGCGACCTCCATATTAAGCGCCTTGTCATTTCTTTTCCATCTTGATAAAACAACACCCAACATTGTTTTTACAGAACCTTCAGCAAAATCAAGTCCATCAGGCATATACGGCTTAATGGTAAACTTGCTGAACCCTGGCCCTTCTTCATTTACATTAATGCCTGCCAGGTATTTGTAGAACCATGCACCCACTGAACCATACATGGGATGATTATGAGAAGCCATTTCGATAAGCTTGCCCCCCGTAACGTATTCCCATCTTTCCCAAATGGTCGTCGCGCCTTTAGAAATCATATATCCCCAACTTGGGTAAGTTGTTTGTGTTACAAGTGCATATGCTACATCGACACGGCCCATTTCGGTAAGCACTTCAATGATGTACTTCGTACAGAGATTTCCTGTTGTAATATGGGTATCATTTTTTACGATATCATTGATTAAATTGTCTAATACAGCCTGCTTATTTTCCTCCGGAACAATGCCAAGATATAACGGGAATACATTGGAAGCCTGGTTTCCCGGGCCATAGTTATTTGTATCCCTGTCAAAGAACGTATTGTTCATCGCTTCTTTTATTTTATCTGCAAGTTCTTCATATTCTACTGCTTCCTCTGCCCTGCCCAATACTTTTGCAAACTTTGCCATAAGCACTGCATTATAATAATAGTAGCCTGTAGATATCAAAGCACCCGGAGTTATGGCGGAAATTGCGCTGGCACCTACACTTCCCTCAATTGCCTGGGCAAAAGGAGGAGCCCAGTCACCTATCCTACTATAGTTAATTATGTAATCCTCTCCTGCAAGGCCGCTCATGTAGGACACCCATTTCTTCATATTTTCATAGTGTGTTTCAATGACTTTTATATCCCCATAGTGCAGATACATAAGCCATGGAAAGATTAAATAACTGCTAGCAACAGGGTCGGCGGGCCTTCCACCGTAACGGATGAAAGGAGCTACATCTGTAATTGCGCCGGTTTTTTCGCCCTGAGCATCCGTTATGTCATCCATCCATTTTGAATATAACCGGGCAAGGTTAAAGTTAAATACTGCCTCTTCTGCCCTTACCGTCATATCATTGAGCCATCCTAACCGCTCATCCCTTTGGGGACAGTCGGTAGGTACACTGTGCAGGTTATTGGATTCCGTCCATACTACATTCCTGTGAATTTGGTTTACAAGCGTATTACTGCAGGAAAAAGAACCAATGGGCTCAACAGATGACCGTACAACCCTTCCTGTAATAGTGTTAATATCCGGTTCGCCCGGGAAGCCTTCAAGCTGTACATAACGGAAACCATGGTAGGTAAACCTTGGCTCATAAACTTCCACGCCTTCACCTTTTAGTATATATGTATCCAATTGGCGGGCAGTCCTTAAGTTTTCACGGTTCACAGTACCATCTTCGTAAAGAACCTCTGCAAACTTCATTGTAACTACAGTACCACGGTCACCTTTGACTCTAATCTTTGCCCAGCCTGCAAAATTCTGACCCATGTCATAGACATAAATTCCAGGAGCAGGATTTGTAACACGGATAGGCTTTATGTCACTGATTACTTTAATTGGTTCCAGCGCCTGTGCCCTTAGTTCTCCTCCCGGCCCCTCAACAATCAAAGGAAGATCCCAGCTGCCCTGATCTTTTCCATTCATATCGAAACCGGCCATATCCCAACCTGTCTTTTCGAGCCTCGCATCATAAGTCTCTCCGTTGTAAATACTGTTTTGCACTATAGGGCTGTCGGAAGAAGCATACCAGCCGGATCTCCTGTCACTTACAATGATTTCTTCCTCCCCATCTGCATAGTTTATGTGCAGTTGGAGAAGCATCTGCGGGATGCACTTGCTCCGCTCCTCTGTCTCAGAAAAACAGTGCCAGCCATTCCCAAGAATAACTCCTATTGCATTCATACCAATCTTTAGATTATTTGTTACATCATAGGTAGAATACAGTACCCTTTTTGTGTAGTCTGTCCACCCAGGGTCCAAAACATGGTCTCCTACTTTATTTCCATTTATGCGTAGTTCATAATATCCAAGGCCTGTTATATATGCCCTGGCCTGAGTAATCTCTCTATCAATCCTGAATTCCCGGCGGAACATGCAAGACCCGGGTTTTGTAATTAAACATGCAATCCACTGGGCTTTCCATTCACTTGCGTCTAAAAAGGCGGTCTCGAACTTAGCAGCTTTACTGTAGCAGCTTACATTTCCTTCTTCATCCCATATGCGAACTTTCCACCAATAGCATTTTCGGTTCTCCAGAGGCTTCCCTCCATATACAACACCTATGGAAATGCCTGACTCGACCTTGCCGCTGTCCCACATTTCGCCAATATCCTGTTCCAGCATTTCAAGGCTTTTCGCAACAAGAATTTGATACGAGGTTTGTTTCATACCTCTTCTGTTACAAACAGTCTTCCATGAAAACCTTGGTTTTGCGATATCAATGCCAAGGGGATCCGTTGCGTACTCGCACATGAGATCTACCGGCACACATTCATTAATTACTGTACTTTCACAATTCTTCAAACAGTCCGTCATAATGATTCTCCTTACAGCGCTACTGCTTTTGAAAATCCGTAAGCTAATAGATTTTCAAATTTCCTTTAAGTTAAATATATAAAACTTCAACAGAATTTACAATACTGGCAGCGTTATTTGATGGAGTCATATGTGTAACCATTTGCCGTTCACGCAATATGATATATTAACGAGTATTGTGCATGGTGGTAATATGGAAACCCTGATGTTGAATTCGCGCGGTCCTTACGTGAAACTAATCCAGAGCCTGCTTGCGAGGATTAGATACAATCCCGGCTCGGTGGACGGCATTTTCGGTCCGCAGACACAGCGTGCCGTAATTAATTTTCAAAGAGATAACGGACTCACCCCCGACGGTATTGTTGGTCCAAGAACATGGAGTTATTTTCAAAGGTTCCTGCTCGGATACGATACATATACGATACAGCCCGGCGACACGTTATATGCTCTTGCGCGGAGGTATTACACGACGGTAAACGCGATCCTGACCGCAAATCCCGGGATAAACCCGTTGTACCTGCGAGTCGGGCAGAGGATAATAATCCCGTACGGAATTGATGTTGTCTTTACCGATATAGATTATACATACGAGATAATGGAAATGGACATTGAAGGCCTTCAAGCGAGATACCCGTTTATTGAAACGGGAGTTGCCGGAAGAAGCGTTCTCGGCAAAAATTTATATTACATCCGCCTTGGTACGGGGCCTGTCCAGGTTCATTACAACGGCGCGCATCATTCCCTCGAATGGATCACTTCGCCGCTTCTTATGAAATTCATTGAAAACTTCTGCCGCGCTTATGCCGCAGGCACAAGCATACGCGGCTATAATATCCGTCAAATCTGGAACAGCAGCAGTATATATATCATACCGATGGTTAACCCGGACGGCGTGAATCTTGTCCTTGAAGGACTTAAACCCGACAACCCGTATTATAACCAGCTTCTTCAATGGAACGATACGGGGCTTCCGTTTTCACAGGTATGGCAGGCTAATATCAGGGGAGTGGATTTAAACCGCAACTACCCGGCAAGCTGGGAAGAAGCTAAAGCCCAGGAGCCGTCACTCGGAATAACCGGCCCGGGACCGACGCGCTTCGGCGGACCATTTCCTTTATCCGAACCCGAAACGCAGGCAATGGTAGACTTTACGCGCCGGCATAATTTCAAGCTCGTGATTGCATACCATACCCAGGGTGAGGTTATTTACTGGCTTTATAAAAACATGTTTGTCCCGCGGGCGCAGCAGATCGGTGAAATATTTGCAAGGGCAAGCGGTTACGCGCTCTCGGCAACACCTTATGAAGCGGCATATGCGGGTTACAAGGACTGGTTCATTGAAGAGTTTACGCGCCCCGGATACACAATTGAAGCAGGCCTTGGAAGAAACCCGCTTCCGATATCGCAGTTTGACACGATTTATAATGACAATGAGGAAATAATGCTTCTTGCGCCAATTATTTAACCGGATTTCTCTAACCTATTCAATGTTTTTAACTTTTTGATAAAAGAATGTTTGAATAGGTTTTAATCCATACTTTATCGAACCGATAATCTGCTCCGTGCTGCCGAGGAAGAGTATGCCCCCATGTACAAGCGAACGGTTGAAAGCTTTATATATATTGACTTTTGCTTCCTCAGTAAAATATATCAATACATTTCTGCATACAATCAAATCCATATTCTGGGGGTAATCATACTCGAGCAGGTTTAGCTGGCTGAAATTGACGCAGTTTTTTACTTCGTCTATTATCTTGTATGAGTTGTCGCCAATCTTTTTAAAATACTTTTTCAAAAACTCATCAGGCAGATCCTTTATGCTTCTATCAGAATATATGCCCTGTTTTGCTTTTTCAATCGCGCTCATATCAATATCCGTAGCTATTATCCGGATCTTTGACAGCGGCAGGTATTTGCTTAATATCATTACAATAGTGTAAGGCTCATCCCCGGTTGAACAAGCCGAACTCCATATTTTAACGTTCTGAAGATCCCCTTTCAATTTTTCAAGCATTGGGATCATACTCTTTTCAAACAATTCCCACTGAGTCGGGTTCCTGTAGAACTCCGAAACATTTATCGTCAAATAGTTTATAAATGAATTGTACAACTCCTTGTCGTTTTGCATCGCAAAAAAAAACGACATAAACCTGCTGTGCCCGTTTCTTTCGACAAGAGATGTTATCCGTCGCTTCATCTGTTTTTCCTTGTAAAGGTTCAAGTCAATTCCTGACTGTTTATAAAAAGCATTTTTAAACTCTTCATAATCGGTCATTTCTATCACCTGTTCAAACCTAAGCAAACAAACTTATTTAGCTGCAAAAAAACGCATAAACCAACAAGACCGGCTGTAACCGGTCTTGTTAATTATATCGGCAAATTATTTTATTCCTTTATCATGTCTCCGATAGTGGTTTTCATCTCTTCGACATGCTCACTGGGAACATCTGCCTCTTCAGCCGGTGCTTCTGGTTCGTCTTCACGGACGGGATCAATCGGCTCCACATCCCGTATGCTTAAACTTATTTTCTTTAGATCCGGGTTTACCTCAAGAACTTTCATCTTAACTTCCTGTCCTATCGATAAAACCTCATCCGGCTTTCCAAGACGGACATTTGATATTTGAGATATGTGAACCAGTCCTTCGACACCATCCTCAAGCTCGACAAACGCACCGAAAGGCACAAGACGCACTATTTTCCCCGTTACCTCGTCGCCTACGGTATACTTTTCTTCAATATTGAACCACGGGTTATCTTCCGCTTTTCTGTAACCGAGGGATACTTTCTGTTTTTCCCTGTCAAAGCCAAGTATTCTTACGGTTACAGTCTGCCCGATTTTTAGTACATCGGAAGGCTTATTTATTTTCTTCCAGGACAATTCGGAAACGTGAATTAACCCGTCAACAACGCCGAGGTCGACAAAAGCCCCGAAATTGGTAAGGCTCTTAACCTTTCCTGTATACTCCTGTCCTACATCAACACTGTTCCAGAATTCTTCCAACTTAGCTTCCTTTTCTTTTTCAATGACATTTCTGCACGAGCCTACAACGCGTCTTTTATTTTTGCTCATTTCCACAACTTCGAATTTTACTTTTTTATTAAGATATTCGTTGAGGTCTTTTACATAACGGTCACTTATCTGCGAAGCCGGAATGAAAACGCGAATTCCCTTATAATTTGCAACAACGCCGCCGTTTACAACTTCTCTTACCGTTGCTTCAAGAGGGGTTTTATTGTTGAAAGCCTGATCGATATCTTCCATACCTTTTATTGAATCGACGCGTTTCTTCGACAGAGATACATTTCCCTCTCCGTCGTTTACTTTTATAACATAAACAAGGATTTCGTCTCCTTCCTTTAAATCTCTTTCAGGATCAAAATCGGGATCCTCTAAAAATTCTTCCATTGAAATGGTCCCGTCGGCTTTATATCCCAGATCGACAAAAACTTCGCTGGTATTGTAACCGATAATACGCCCTTTTACAACTTCACCTGCCCGTATGCTGTTTACCTCCGTCTCTTCGAAAGCCTTTTCGAAAGAAATCTCATTTTCTGTCTCCTGTTTGTTGTTTAAAATTTCTTCCATCGTTTTGATAACCTCCTTGATTACCCAGTCCGGTGTTGAAGCACCTGCAGTAATCCCAAATGTGTTTATATTATTATTCAGCGGCGGTATATCCGCCGCAATTTCAACTTTATACGTGCACTGACAATTTTCGGAGCATATTTCAAACAGCTTTTGGGTATTTGAACTGTTTTTGCCTCCAATAACAATCATTACGTCGGATTCTCTTGATATTTCAAGGGCTTCACGCTGGCGTTTCTCGGTTGCATTACATATTGTATCAGATTTTATTGCATTTGCAAACTTTTTCTTTATCAAATCGCATATTTCACCGTATTTTTCAGGCTTCATCGTCGTTTGGGCTACAACAAACACACATTTGTCAGTATCGGGCAAGAGTTCGACTTCTTCAGGTTCCGATACGACAAAAGCTTCGTTTCCGCACCATCCGTTAATGCCGATAACTTCAGGATGCGTTCTGTCTCCAACTATAATAATACGGCATCCTTCATTATATTTTTCCCTGACCAGATTGTGTATTCTTTTGACATATGGGCAGGTCGCGTCGTGTATCACAACGTCTCTGCTTTTTAATTCGTTATAAAGATCTTCCCCTATTCCATGAGCTCTTATAACAACATGATCACCCGGCTCAAGCTGATCGGGGGATTGAACGCTAAATGCGCCCTCTTCAGCCAGGGCATCCGATACCTGACGGTTATGTATAAGTTCGCCATATATGCGGGTTCTGCCCGGATTTTCTTTTAACACCCGAAACGCCGTCTGTACGGCATTGGCAACACCGAAACAAAAACCCGCAGTCTTTGCCAAAATTATTTTAGCCATATATAATATTTCCTCTCCGGAAATAATGAGACTAATTCGCCTGTTCTATGCTTTTATCCAATGAGTATATCCTATCCATCAAATCCTGCGCAAGCGCGTCCATTTCCTGCTTGGAAACCTTGCCGCTGCCTGCTGCGGGATAATAGGGCTTGCCGTAAAATACACGCAGTTTTGAAAAAAGCCTGTAGTTTCCAAAAATCCCGACAGGAACAATCGGCACCCCGGATTCTATCGAAAACAATATCGCCCCGTTCTTCGGCCTTTGCTTTTTTTTGCTTACATTTCTTCTGCGCCCTTCGGGGAAAATACCGACCACTTTGCCCTCATTAAGCAGTTTCAGTGTGGTTTTTGCCGCGTATAAATCTCCACGGCCTCTGTTTACCGGGTAAGCGCCGAGATTTTTTATAATAATATTAAGCAAAGGGATTTTAAACAGTTCCTGTTTCGCCATGAAATGAATCCTGTGCGGTACTCTCGGGCCAAACAAAAACATATCAAGCATGCTGATATGGTTCGAGCAAATGATAAATGGACCCTGTGCCGGAATATTCTCAATACCGTGAAAAGAGACCCTGTAAAATATGCGGAAAAAAACCCTGCTTAACCAGGCTGCAAACCTATATAGCATTATTAACCCTCGCCTTGACTATATCCAATATCATCTTAACCGTCTTTTCCAAGGAAAAACCGGTAGTATCGAGCAATATAGCGTCATCCGCTTTTCTCAACGGGGCTATGCTTCTGCTGCTGTCGTTTTTATCCCTGTATTCCATCTCACGCTTAAGCTCTTCAAATGTTTGGGTGAGAGCGCCTTTTTCAATAAGCTCTTCATACCTTCTTCTTGTCCTGTCTTCGACGGAAGCGGTTAAAAATATTTTTATATCGGCATCGGGCAGAACATACGTGCCTATGTCACGACCATCCATAACAACACTGTTTTCAGCGGCAATCGCCCGCTGAAGCTCAACCATTTTCTGGCGCACTCCCGGCACGACCGCTACATTTGACGCTCCTACCGTCACATCCGGTGTTCTGATTTTTTCGGTAACATCTTCGCCGTCAAGAAAAACTTTTTGCTGCCCGTTATCATATTCAATCCGGATATCTATGTCTTTAACCATTTCCTCCAATGCCTTTTCATCATTATCGGCTATCCCTTCCCGCAGCGCTTTCAGCGCCACGGCGCGGTACATCGCTCCCGTATCGAGGTAAAGAATTCCGAGCTCCTTCGAAACCATTTTTGCCATTGTACTCTTGCCTGCTCCCGAAGGCCCGTCTATAGCGATTTTTATTTTCTTCATCAATTCCCCTCCATAACAAAGCAGGCAATAAGCATATCGATACAGCCTGTCCCACTGCTGTACTGCCCGCCTATGTATCCGGTATCGTAAAACTGTCAGGAAGGATTCATACTACCCTGTGCCCGACTCCAATAGATATTTCATTCAAATGAAGAAGACCTATGCCGAAAAATACGCACACTGCGACATGATCACGATACCGCGCGACACCGATTTTACCGCCCACGTTTAATCCTATTGCCTTTGGCGTCACCTGGGTAAGCGCCTCTCTCGCGGCGCCGGCGACAGCGCCTTCTTCAGCGTGGCTTTCAATGATAACTCCTTCTCTTTTCGAAGAAACCACAGCTCTTTCTATAATTTTCATTATAGATGATAAAAACTCTCCGCCGTAATCCACAGCACAAGCTTTTATGCCAATGTCGGTATAATAGGCCTTAAGCTCCTTCTCTTCGTCACGGTTTGCAGATAAGGCCATTCGTATTGCCGCTTTTACGACATCCTTGCTTCCGAATTCAAATTGCTGCTGATTGTATGACATAAAAAACCTCCGGCATAAAACATCTTTTGCCCGGTCGTGGCTGTTGTATCGACATTCATCATTATATAAAAACCGTTTGCGGAATACAAGCAAAAATATGGATTTCATATATGAGAGCTGGATTTATTTTTTTCGATCTGCCGCGCATATTACTTTCCCGATACGGTGCAATCCCTTATTAAGTGGCAGGGATGTCCTTGAGTATTTCAGCCTGACATTTTCGCTCGTGTTCTTAACTATTAAAGAAGCTCCGGGGTTTTCTTCCAAAACCCATATTTCCAGCACGTCTCCTTCTATTACTTCTATTTCAACCGGAAACATCTCAACCAAAAGATAACGCTCACCATTTTTATATATCATCGCGCTGTGGGGCTCATAGATTCCGGCTGCATCTACCGTTACGATTCCCCGCTCCACCAGTGAAACAAACTGTTCCATAGGAGCGCCGGCATAGGGATCCTCGGGAAGTTTTGCCCATACCGGATAAACCCTTGAAACCTGTACTCCCGCAAGCAATATTAACATTATTATCGAAATGAATATGAAAAACCGGCCCATTTTCAATCGAACCACTCAGCCTATTTCGGATTTCCCATTTGATATCAGGGAGAATTTATTTTATTATTCCCATTAAGCTTGTAATTCATTCCGAAAAAAGCGGGTGATTAACGACGGGCGAAGCATTGCTTGCGCGTTCCTGCAGGTACGCGGCTAACGATATTATACCGAATTTCCCGCGGTATAGCCCGTGGAAAACGCTATTGTAAGGTTGAACCCCCCGGTATAGGCATCAACATCAATTATTTCACCGGCAAAAAACAAACCTTTCACTATTTTTGATTCCATTGTACTAGGTATTATCTCTTTAACCGATACGCCGCCCGCAGTTACGATTGCTTCATCGAGCGGACGCGCGCCTTTGATTTCAAACGCAAGGTTTTTCAGCAGTTTTCCGATTCGCTGCCTTTCCTCCTTTGTTATCTGATGAACAGGTTTTTCGGGAGAGATCCCGGTAAGCTCTATAAAAACGGGGATCATCATTTTAGGCAGCAAATCCCCGAGAGAATTTTTAAACTGCTTTCTCGAATATTTCATAAAATCCCTTTGAAGCCTGAGATCCAACTGTTCTTCGGTCAGCGCCGGTTTTAAGTCTATAACGAAAACAACGTCACGGTAATCATATTTTAAAATATGTCGGCTCGCGCTTAAAACAACAGGCCCCGACACGCCGAAATGCGTAAACATCATTTCGCCGAAATCGGTGTAAATAACATTTTTGTTATTATCTTCAAGCCCTATTGACACGTTTTTCAGCGACAAACCCTGCATCCGCTTCACCCAGTTTTCGTCTGTCTCCAGCGGGACAAGGGACGGCTTAAGCGGGGTTATGGTATGGCCGAGTTCCCGGGCCATTTTATGCCCGTCACCGGTGGAACCGGTTTTCGGGTATGAAACGCCTCCTGTCGCCAGAATAACTGCGTCAAATTCCATAATTTCGCCGCTGTGAAGTTTTATACCGGTAACTGCCCCGTTACCGGCGATAATCTCGCGTACCACGCACCTGTATTTTATCTCTGCATTATTTGAAAGCACGTAATGAACAAGGGCTTTAACCACGTCTTCCGCGTTATCGGATTCGGGAAAAACACGTCTTCCTCGTTCCACTTTCAGCTTTATGCCCATGTTTTCGAAAAAACTCATCACATCCGCGTTGGAAAAAGTACGAATTGCCGAATGCATAAACTTCCCGTTTCCGGGTACGTTCGAAATGAACGAGTCAATATCGCACGCATTCGTGATATTGCATCTGCCTTTTCCCGTAATGCGAAGTTTTTTCCCGGCACCATTATTTTTTTCAAAAACAAAAACGCGGTGCCCTCTTTCGGCTGCTCTACCGGCAGCCATAAGACCGGCCGCGCCCGCTCCGATAACCGCTACTCTTTTCATTTTACCTCTCTTTGCATTAATCGGTTTGATGAGTTGTATAAGGCTCATCCTTCTCGTAAACCTGGTACTCGTCCCAGATACTTTCAAGCCTCTCAAGGCTCGCCTGTATATGCTCTTTCTTTTTCAAACCTATCGCAACTATAAGCGCATTGATTACACTTAACGGCGCTACCAGTGAATCGACGAACGAATTCATGTCGCTTCTCGCAAAAAGTGAATAACTTGAACTTTTTGCAAGCGGCGAATCTTCATTGTCTGTGATTGCTATCGCCGTCGCGCCCTGTTTTTTGACAAACTGCATGGCCTTTGTCGTTCTCCTTGAATACCTCGGAAAACTGATTCCTATAACAACATCGCCTTTCCGCGCGTTAATTATCTGTTCAAACATTTCGCTCGCGCTTGTCGTGTGCACGAGGCGGACATGCTCAAAAATCAGGTTGAAATAAAAGCCTAAAAAGCTTGCCAGGGGCGCCGAGCTCCTAACCCCAATTATATAAATTCGTTTGGCTGCAAGTATCTCTTCCACTACACGGTTAAAATTATCTATATCTATTTCTTCCATCGTCATTTTTATTTTATTCATGTCGGACTGAAGAACACTTTTAAGCACATTGTTGCTGTCAATCCGGCTTGATGAAACCTCAAGCCTTTGTACAGCGGTAAGCTTGCTTTTAATAACCTCTTTCAGTTCCTTCTGGAGCATAGGATAACCATCAAACCCCAGTTCGGCAGGAAACCGGACAACCGTCGATTCGCTCACGCCCACTTCCTCGCCGAGCCTGGCCGCGGTCATGAACGCGGCTTTGTCATAATGGTTAATGATATAAGAAGCGACAGCCTTATGACCTTTACTGAGATTAGGGTATTTTTCCTTTATTAATGAGATCAAATTATCCATTATGCTCTCCTCAAAAACATTGAATATTCCGGATAAACATACTGTTTAATAATAATATATAGCCGTAATGTATTAAAATCAAGATTGCGGCATAATGCCGGACATCGACCGTCCATTTCAAATCACGCATCCCGGTATTCTTGGGACCGCTGTTGATTTAAAACAAAAACTTCTATAACTTTCGCAACTCCATCTTCATCGTTTGAAAAGGTGATATAATCCGCGGCATTTTTCACTTCTTCCGGAGCGTTGCCCATAGCAACGCCAAGCCCGGCATATTCTATCATCGCCAGATCGTTAAAACCGTCTCCAACCGCTATCATTTCTTCACGCCTGATACCGTAATGCTCTCCCATTTTCTCGAGAGCAACTGCTTTTGATACGTTGCGGTCGACAAACTCAAGAAAAATCGGCTGCGAAGTATGAACGTTAACGGAAGGGCTTAATAAGCCGTTAAGCCTGCGCTCAAAGCCGTTTATCCGTTCAATTTCATCGTACCAGAGTACTTTACTGACGCCCATGCTAACAGGTTCCATAACATCGGTATAAATTTGCGGGCTAACACCACTTATTTGAGCGTACTTCAATGCGCGCTCATTGAGTTTATTTACAAAGAGCCGGTTACCGGCCCAAATTGCAATGGTTGTCCCCCACTCCTGCCCGAGCCTTTCAATATGCAGTACATCCTCTTTTTGCATTGTACACGAGAAAATAACCTTGTCGTCGACAATTACCATCGCGCCATTATATGTAATTACCGGGATATCAATTTCAAGCATATCGGTTATTAATTTAACACCCTGCACAGGCCTTCCGCTGCAAATTGTAAAAACAATCCCTTTTTCAATTGCTTTTTGTATGCTTTGCTTTGTGAGCATAGTAATCTCACGGCGGCTATTCAGTAAAGTTCCGTCAACATCGACTGCCAGTAATTTATATTTCATCAGGATCCCCTTTACCCTTGTTAACTGTTTTTCTTTCAATAAAAAACCTTTTCACTTCTCTGCTGAATATTTTTATTTTATATGATAAATCCCTTTTCAGCAACCGCTGTCATTGAAAATGGCCGATATTGGCTTTTTTCCGGCTTGTTTTTCTGCTTATCGTATCTTATACTATTATCTGTTGAAACCGCTGTGTCTTTTACTGAAGAAATTTGTCCGGGATTTAAACACGGGACGCACAGGTGGACAGCACAGCGGAATAATCTAGCCCCGGCTGCACAGGCAGCATGACCTGCTGATCAATGTAACGGCTGTTATACGCGCTTTTTGTAATAAGGAGGATACGTGCTTTGAGGCTCAGAAATTTACCGCACGCTAATGAGCTTGTCAGAAATCATCCGAACTTTATTCCCGAACCCGAGGAATATAAGGGCAGATGGTCCGAATACTTTCAGAATACAAATCCTATCCATATTGAAATAGGTTCAGGCAAGGGTAAATTTATAACAACTCTTGCCGGTCAAAACAGGGGCATAAACTATATAGCCCTTGAAAGACAGGTTTCAGTTCTCGCGAAGCTTATAAGAAAAATACCGGGGACAGGTTTAAAAAACCTTGCCGTGGTAAACGCCGATGCTGAGTTCTTGCCGCAGTTTTTCTCACCCGGCGAGATAAACCGCATATACCTGAACTTCTCCGATCCGTGGCCAAAAAAAAGGCACGAGAAACGGCGACTTACAAACAGCAGATTTTTGGAAATTTATAAAGAATTGCTTATAAATGACGGGATGATCTGCTTTAAGACCGACAACCGTGATTTTTTCGATTATTCTATAGAGCAATTTGAACTTGCCGGATATTTGCTTGTTAATGTCATATATGACCTTCATAACAGCCATCTGGTAAACGACAATGTGACAACCGAATATGAAGAGCGGTTTATAAAACAGGGATTGCCGATATACGCGCTGACAGCCCGCAAAGATATCAATATGCCGAAACGTCCGGTTTAAAAGATATGGCCCCGGTTGACCCAGCAATGACTTTTTTGACCCCGTTATATTGACACCAATGCCGGTTGTATTGTATACTTAAATTCGTCATCAGTCGAAGGGGAGTAGCTCAGCTGGTAGAGCAACGGTCTCCAAAACCGTGGGCCGCGGGTTCGATCCCTGTCTCCCCTGCCACAAAAGCCTGTAATCTCAATGATTACAGGCTTTGCTTTTTATTACTATGTGTGTTGATAATGTGTTTTCGGGACTGGCATTTTTTTTTGTTATAGTAGAACTATGAATGGGAGGCGGTATATATGGATATTATTAGAAAAAGCCCTGAAAAATACGGACTTATGAAGGTCGGTAAAAACGTTGTCCGGATTGTCCGGCTGCTCCGGGAATACGACAACATTAAAGAAGCATCTGACGATCTTGCCCGGCTTTTAGTCGGCGAGACAACAGAGGATCAATTGGTTTCCGGGCAAGCCGGGGGTGGGGAAATTGGCAGTAAACTCTAATCAGAAATGATGACGTTCCAGAATCGGGGCTATTCGGTTAGCGCATCTAATATAGAATACAAATCCAGGTGATTTCGGAGTCCATGTATTTGCAGGAGGCGTAGTTCCCCAGTTTTGCAGGTTTGATGTATCATTGAGCACAATATCGGCGCCAAGTTTAATCGTTTTGTTAGTAAAATCATGAATTTTGTTATTCACAAGCTGCGCCAGCCCTGCCAGTTCTTCGGCTGTAGTCAATGTATACTCTGATGCTGATGGATCATACCAGCTTGTATCGGCCGTTCCGTTCCAGATTTCCGGATCGCCGGCAGCAAATGCTGTAATGGGAAACATAGAAAGCACCAGCACCGCCAAAAGCAGAAAACTTAAAAATTTTTTTCTTTTCATTTAATTACCTCTCTTTCTGATTTGGTCTCGCGCCGCCGCGCGTCGCTCATACAGATACCTATGGGGTCATAGGGTGTATGCTCCCGGTAAAACCAGCCGTAGCCGCCGCAGTCGCCGGGCAGCAGATTCCCCGGAGTGCCGGGTTTGCAGTGGGGACAGCTCTCCTGCTCTGCCGTAGCGAAGGGGCGGCCTTCGCCGGTATATTCCGGATGTTCTGTAAAATCGGGATAGGCCGGGTAGCTCTCGCCAAGCTGCTCGTCGTATTCAAGGTAAACGGTAAACTCCCTTCCTCCTACCCTGTAAATTCTATATAGTTCCTTTTTAGCAGGGTCCATCATTCACGCTCCTTTCGGGGGCGAGGATATAAAAACCCCTATGATAGCATCTCACTACTATCATAGGGGTAAATCCATGTTTCGGGTAGTGACTTTTTACCCTAAAAAAGTCACGTTTTTTATAATTATAGAATGTATTTCTCAAGCTCTGCCCGGCCGGATATGCACAGCTTTTCATAAATTTCGATCATTATGTTTCTAAGCCTGCCCACGGAAATATAATGCTGTTTGGCAATTTCAGCGTATGGAATGCGACGCGCCACAAGTAAAGCAAGGTGGCATTCACGCAGGGAAAGGATAAGCGGGATGTTGTCCTTTGTAAATTGATTATGAAAAGTGACCCAGTTTTTACAGGTACGTTCCCATTGCCCGATAACTGCCTTGCGGTAGTCCGGAAACTCCCGTTCCAGGCACTGTTCGATCATACCTCCAAAAGAAGCGACAAGCTCCACAAAGGGTGTAATAAAGCCGTGCGGAAGTGCGATACGCATACCTTCCAGCAGCCAGCGCCTGGCCTCGTCAACGCGTCCGAGACGATGGCAGGCAACAGCGCAGGTCATATGCAGATAAATATACGTCGGTGTGAATCCACGTGTCTGTGCGGACAGGTCCAGAGTGGCCTGTGACACGGCCAGTGCTGCATCAAACTTATGTAAGCAAATAAAATATTTGGCGCGCAAATAAAGAGTAAAGGGTTTTGTCAGTTGGTCGAGAGCGCTGAAATCCCCTTCCTTCAGCCAGTCCGGGACCATGTTCGGAACTGAGCAGCTTATGGCGGCCGTGGCAAGGGCCAGCTCCGCGTAAGCGGCTGCACTGCTTCCCTTGTGAACTTTTGCGATTTTTTTCAGATAAGTTTCAATTTCGGTGTAGATGGAGTAATCACCGAGGCTGATGGCCGCCGCAATCGCTGCAGGGCAGACCCAAAGCCGAGCAGCGTCGTCTCCCAGTGTTTTCTCAAAGCAGGTTAATGTCTTTGAAAAATCTCCGCGCAGATAGGCGATTTCGCTTTCAAGCTGAAGCCGTACTCTTTCTTCGTTCACGGTATCCAGGACCGCGTCCGGGTTGTCGTAAGGCATGACGGCGTAAGCAGCAAGAAGACGGCTAAGTTCATCCGAAACTGAAGGTCCGAAAGCCGGATGCTTACGGCGTCTTTTATCGGCAGGCCGCCGGGCGTTCTCAGGAATGAGCCACAAATTGTCTCTTTTTATAACTCCATCGATTCTGTTGTCCGCGCAGTATAAGGTAACAATCCGGGTGCCAAGCTTCCATTTCTCCGCGGCTTCCTTTACAGTCATATAAATCATCCGGCCTGCTCCTTCATCCGTGTTGATACAATCAATATACTACTTTTATTTGCATATTGCAATTAAAAGAAATATGCTGCGGTATAATTATGGAAGGCAGGAAAAATAACGCGCTCCTGTTAATAAAATAGTATCAGATATGCAGTAACTGCCGATAATACGCTTACCAGTGTTCCTATCAAATAGTATTCCCCGAACTCCTTATCTTCGGATATCATCTTATACCTGGCAATTGATTTTGCCGTCAGTACAAGCCCTATTGCAGAATACTGCCGAATACTCATGAATGTTACAATTATTAGCCTTTCAAGTATACCAATAGTCGCTCCTGTTCTATTATTACTTTCAACCTCACCGTAGACAGGTTTATGTCGGGCAAACAACTTGGCAAATGTGATATTTGCCGGTTTGCCTATGAAAAGCAGAAGGCATAACCATTTCATGACTGTTGGACTATACACGCCGGTTATATTGAAATTAAGGATTTGAAAGAGCACACTGTTCTCATTCAACGGAAAAAGAGCGCTTATAAAAAGTATCGATAAAATATGCAGCGCCTGATCGATGACGTATATATGAGCTGAATATTTATCTGTAAAACCGGATCTGTTCATTTTATGTAATATGTGCTTAAGTAAATCAATAGCAAAATGTATAAAAGAAAAAATCAGATTGAAAACAATAAGGGAAATACTCCAAAACGGCAATGTAATGGCAAATACCACAGTTGTATATATTAATAAATGGATAAGCAAATATAAAAGGTATTTATTCTTCTTTTCCGATATGTTTTTCGACTGGAAATAATAATCTCCCAATAAATGAGCTGTTAAATATATAAGCCCCAAAAGGTTCAGCATAATCAAACCCCTTTACCAATAATATTCTCATTAAGATATCTTGAAATTTCATTTCTGGCATACAGATAGTTGTAGAACCCGGAGCTTTTTAGAATCCTTTGAACTGTTGACTGTGAAACCCCGAACTTTTTCGCAACAGTAATCTGGTTATTCTCATACATTAAAAATTCATATATTATCTCCCTTTGCCTTGGTGTCCATTTTTCTTCTATAAATGAGCACAGTGAAAGAGAAACATTTATCAAGCTTTCGCTTGGCAGATTTTCGTCCAAACCTATTTTAATATCAGCAGCATATCTCATTTTACGCTTTTCAAGCTTTTTAATTTCTTCAATCATTTTTCTGGCATTATGATAGGCAGGCCCGTCCGCGCCGAGAGGAAAATTCTTATCTATCTTTGTGTATATTTGACCGATGCCAACACCAAACCTGATTTTAACAGGAAAAAGCTCAAATTTGATTATCTCAATAATATTCATCAGATTGCCTGTATCCCTAAGTAAACCTTGAAACTCGTCACCAAGGGTAATTGCAAAATTTGACGCTATGCAGCCGCTGTATTTCAGGTTTATTTCATGAAGTATTTTTTCGAGTTTGTTTTGTATTGCCAAACGCTTTTTTATTTCTTTTGACCTTATTATATCTCCTATTACAGCGCAGTACATAAACAATTCCTCCTTGCTTAATTATAGTTCCTGAAGCAGGAAAAGTCAACATATATGCACTTGTATATGCATAGATTTATATTATGCATATACAAGTGCATATATTCGTATTATGCATATCTAATGCTGTAAAAAAACATAGCTAATTAAGCTGGGAGAACACAAACATATGTTTTTTACACGCTTTTACTCTTGCGGTACTGGGACGGCGTACACTTCATATACCGCTTGAACATGCTTATAAAATAGCTGAAGCTGTCGAAACCCACATCCATCGCAATTTCAATTACTTTCGCATCTTCGTTTTGAAGAAGTTTTGCAGCCCTGTTAACCCTGTAATAGTTTATATATTCAACCGGGGTTTTTCTGACAAGTTTCTTGAAAAACCTGCAGAAATGGCCTTCACTCATATTTGACAGGCGGGCAAGATCATTAAGCCGTATTTTCCTGTCGAAATTCTTATGTATATACTCGAGCGCTCTCTTTATATTCTCCATTTTATCCGAGCTGGCTTCCCTTTTCCCGGCCGGAACCTTTGGGTCACAGTTTGGCAGCAGTATCGAAAATATCCTGTAAAGGCTTGATTTGATAAGCATCTCATATGCATCCCGTTTTGTACCGGCAGCCGCAAATATACGGTTAAGCTCATAAATTATTTCCTTTTCCCATTCACTTTCGCCTTTGATATAAGCGGGCAGCATATAAAGGTTTTTTTGAAGCGGGGAAATGTATTTGTTCTGTATAACATCATACGTGCTGCTGCTGAGGAAATTCAGGTTAAAGACGACAGCGGAGTAATTGCAGTGCGAATTATCGTAATGAAACCCCGCATGTATTTCGCCGCTCGGTATAACAATTGCCTGTCCTTCTGATACATTATAATACCTCGTTCCGATTTGAAATACCGCGCGTCCCCCGGTTACAAGCAGAAACTCAAATTCATCATGCCAATGGCAATCAAGAATATCGGCTTTACTGTCACATTCCATATGGTAAGTGACAAGCGGGAACATAATATCCCCGTGCACCCTGTTCTCCTTCAGCGAATCCTTTACCAATTAAAAAACTCCTTAAATTAATGCAGTTCTCTTTCATAATTCTGTTAAATATCAAAATCCTTATATTAAATATCAAAATACAAATAGAGACCAAATTATTATATCAATATAATTATATTACAATGGTCCGACAGTAGCAATCTTCGAGTAAAAATAAAATTAAAATGCTTTACGGGGGTGTAAAGAATGAAATTTACCGACGGATATTGGAATGTGAAAGAGCATGTGACAATATACAACCCGATGGAGGTCCGCGATGTAAAAACGGAACTGGGCAGGCTTACCGTATATGTCGCATGCAAGATAATAAGGCACAGGGGGGATACGCTGAATGAACCGCTTATAACAATTGAATACTTCTCCCCCTCTTCGGATGTCATCGGTGTGAGGATGTATCACCACAAGGGCGGCAAAGCCGAAAAGCCTGTTTTTCCGCTTAATATTGAAACAGTACACAGTATGGATATTTACGATAAAGAAAATGAAGCCGGCCTTTCAAGCGGGCAATTGTCTGTCAGGATACATAAAAACGAATGGGCAGTTGATTTTTTGTGGCGCGGAAAACGCATTACCGGCAACGGTTATAAAAATCCCGGGTATATTATCGACCGGCAAAGCGGCAAAACATATATGCGCGAGCAGCTTGATCTCGATGTCGGCGAATGCGTATATGGATTGGGCGAGAGATTTACACCGTTTGTCAAAAACGGGCAGACCGTCGATATTTGGAACGAAGACGGCGGAACAAGCAGTGAGATTGCGTATAAGAATATCCCGTTCTATATTACAAACAAAGGTTACGGCGTTTTCGTCAACAACCCGGGCCCCGTTTCGTACGAGATAGCTTCCGAAAACGTATCGAAAGCACAGTTCAGCGTACCCGGCGAATCCCTTGAATACTTTATTATAGGCGGCGATAGCCTTAAGGATGTCCTTAATAAATACACTTCCCTCACCGGAAGGCCCGCGCTACCTCCCGCATGGTCATTCGGGCTCTGGCTTACAACATCTTTTACGACAAGCTATGATGAATCCACCGTGAACAGTTTCATCGACGGCATGATAAGCCGCGATCTGCCGCTGCATGTCTTCCATTTCGACTGCTTCTGGATGAAAGAATACCAATGGTGCGATTTTGAATGGGACAGCGATGTATTTCCGGACCCTGAAGGGATGCTTAAGCGGTTAAAAAGCAAGGGGCTTAAGATATGCGTATGGATAAACCCGTATATCGCCCAAAAATCATATCTTTTTGACGAGGGGATGAAAAACGGGTATTTATTGAAGAACAGGGATGGCGGCGTATGGCAGTGCGATAAATGGCAGGCAGGAATGGGGCTTGTCGATTTTACTAACCCGGATGCCGTAGCATGGTACAAGGGTAAATTGAAAAGGCTTCTCGATATGGGTGTGGACTGCTTCAAAACCGACTTCGGAGAAAGGATCCCGACCGATGTCGTTTACTTCGACGGTTCGGACCCGGTTCGCATGCATAATTTCTATACATACCTTTACAACAAGGCCGTTTACGAAGTTATTGCGGACACCCGCGGCAAAAACGAAGCGGTTGTGTTTGCGAGGTCGGCTACTGCCGGCTGCCAGAAATTCCCCGTACACTGGGGCGGTGATTGCACCGCGCATTACACATCGATGGCTGAAAGCCTTCGCGGCGGATTGTCGCTGTGCCTGTCCGGGTTCGGTTTCTGGAGCCATGACATAAGCGGTTTTGACTGGACCGCGACACCGGACATCTATAAGCGGTGGACCGCATTTGGGCTGTTATCGACCCACAGCCGGCTTCACGGAAACAGTTCCTACCGTGTGCCATGGCTGTTCGATGAAGAATCGGTTGACGTGCTGCGGTACTTTACAAAGCTTAAATGCCGCCTAATGCCGTACCTTTTCGCAGCCGCATGCGAAGCGTCCCGGAAAGGAATTCCCGTCATGCGCGCAATGATACTCGAATTTATCGAAGATCCTACATGCCATTACCTTGACCGGCAGTACATGCTCGGGGATTCTCTGCTCGTTGCCCCGATATTCAACGACCGCGGATGCGCCGAATACTACCTTCCCGAAGGCATATGGACGAATTTTTTAAGCGGCGAAAAAGTTGAAGGCGGACGCTGGGTATCCGAAATCCATAACTATATGAGCCTTCCGTTAATGGTTAGGCCTAACAGCATCATCCCGGTAGGAAATGTTGACACAAGGCCTGACTATGATTACGCGGATAATGTCGTCCTTCATGTATTCGAGCTTAAGGACAATTCCGAATGCAGCGCCGTTGTCTGCAATACGGCCGGCGAACCTGAGCTTAATGCTGCCGTGAAAAAGGAAGGAGATACAATCGTCGTTAAAGCGGACGGCACGGGTAAACCGTGGAGCCTGTTATTAAGGGGATTTGACAATCTGCGCTCCGTCAAAGGCGGAAGCTGGAGCAAAAAGCCGGAAGGCGTTCTTGTAACGCCGGCGTCAGGCGAAAATAAACTGGAAATCTTTATTTAGGCAGATTTAAGCGCTGAAAATGAAAAGAACATGACAATCTACCTTGCACCACCATGGATAACTTATTACCCAACTACGATCTTTCGACCGTAATCAAGCAGGTCATTACCCATAATGATGGTTTGTTCGACCATGCAGGATACTTACACAGCCTCGTGCAACCTCTCGGCTGCAGGAGACCATTACAGCACCCTGAATGATCTTAGCTCGACCCTGTACGATAAGTTGGGATCCTGTTATAATCAAAATTAAAAAAATCGACTATAACAGAACCTTTCCTAACCGTACAGAATCTTCCCTCCGATCGTACATGAGCGTAACCGCCCATGTACGGTCTTCGGCCGACATATATATGCCATAAGCATATACATATCTTCGCTCAACTGTCATGTTCCTTACGATATTAATATGTCCCGATAAAAAGAATTCATTCATGGAATTTTTTTATTTCTTACACACTCTCAGCCGAAAATATGCAATTTCAGCAAAATTCAGTGTAAACAATAGTATATTATGTTTACGATATATTTAGAAATGAAAAAAATGGTGAGTAAAAGCATAATTGCTAAAAGTTTCAGTTATTTTCATTTTAATAGCACTTAAGAAAAGCTAACACGCAAGGGAGGTATCTAATGTGACGCAAAAAGAATTCATTTTAAAGAACACTCTTGAGGTTAACCGGATTCTCTCGCTCATTGTTTTCTGCATTATAGTTATTATATTTCCCCTTATGTATGTTTTAACAAAGGTGGGGATCTTTTTTATTGATACGGCTTTTCTCGGCATATCCGGCATTATCTGCATAGGTATGATGATTCCCGTTGTAATAATGGTTTCTTTATTGTACGGTTCATTATACCGGTTTTATTGCTCTTGTGGCATAAAAAGATGGGACATTGAACTCATGAAGTCTGCCAGTGCCGTTTGTATCCTGGTATATATCCGTAAGTATGAAACCAGCCTTTAACTGCCCACCGATTTGTTCTTCAATCGTATGTGAAAACTGGATCCCCCAATCATTTTTTACCGATTCTTCATACAGTTGTTTGTCCTTCAGCGGGTTAAACGGCAGTCTGCGTATTAGCATATCTTCTTCATCATTAAAAGCGTAATTTATGCCGTTATCAAGTCCGGCCATCAATATTCCGCCCTTTTTCAGCACCCTGTAGCATTCTTTCCAGACAGGGAAAACATCTTCGATATAGCAGTTTGAAACGGGATGAAAGATCAGGTCGAAGGATTCATCTTCAAAAGGCAAAGGTTCCGTCATGTCAGCCCTGACCAGCTTAATCTCATAATTTTCCCTTTCAGCGACCTCTTTTTCTTTCAGCAGTTGTTTTTCCGAATAATCAAGCACCGTACATTTTGCGCCTAATGCCGCAAATATTGGCATCTGCTGGCCTCCGCCCGATGCCAGCCCTAGTATTTCGGCATTTTTTAATTCGCAGAACCAGTCTTTCGGCACCGGTTTTGTCGGCGTTAACAGTACAAACCAATCATTGTTTTTCGCTTTTTCAAAAACCTCATGGCTTATGGGCTGTCCCCATTCCCAGCCTTCTTCCACCCATTTGTCAATAACATTTGAATTAATATCGGTATACTTTTTATTCATAAATCTTCCCCTGCTTAAAATTCT